>JAFNFZ010000094.1 GCA_017885485.1 Chloroflexota bacterium | reverse complement strand
CTGGCAGCCCCAATCATCCTTCTACCGGTGGCCTTTGTGGGGTATCTGACAGTTGGAGGCATCCGTGGTGCCGTCAGAGAGGCTCGCAAGGCTGGTAGGAAGGCCACAGCGACAGCCTAGGGAATGCGAAGAGAGGGATTCAGGAAACTGAGGTAGAGGAGGCAGCAAAATGGAATGGCAGTTCATCGTAGCGATAGCGGTGGTGATCCCGGTGATACTCTTGCCGGTGGCGTTCGTGTGGTATCTGAACCTGGGTGGCCTGTATGCTGCGGCTCGTGAGGCTCGCACCAAGAGAGCGGCGGAGAAGCGGCCGGCCACTGAGAAGGTCAGGGCAGGGTAGTTACGCAGGACACTGACAACAAGGTTCCAGCCAGCATGGGGCTCTTCATGAGCCCCTTCTCCGTTTCTTGGGAGAATCGAGGTGACGTAACTACTCTGGCTTCTTGGGCGTGGCCTTGGGGATACCGGCTGTCCAGCCCCCATCAACCACGGCGGACGTGCCAGTTACGAAAGAGGAGTCGTCTGAAGCCAGATAGAGCGCCACCCTGGCCACTTCCTCGGGCTGCCCGAATCGCCTCATGGCCTGCGACTGCTTGAACGGAGGCGGATTGTCCGCGTCGTAGCCAGCGGCCATGGGGGTGGTTATACCGCCGGGGCAGATGCAGTTGACTCTGATGTTCTTGTCGGCGTACTCAAGGGCCATTGTCTTGGTCAGTTGTATCACTGCCGCCTTGGAGGCACAGTAGGCCGGCAAGCCGGGCAATCCGATCATGCCCGCGGTGGAGGCAGTGTTGATGATGACGCCACCGCCCTGACGGAGCATCACGGGGATGGCGCACTTCGAACCCAGGAAGACACCCTTCAGATTGGTGGCGATGATCCTGTCCCACACCTCCTCCGGCGTGTCCGCAGTCATGATGTATTTGCCCATGATGCCGGCGTTGTTGTACAGGATGTCGAGCTGTCCGAAGGTATCAAGAGCCACACCAACCATCTTCTGCACATCGGCCCAGCGGGAGACATCGGATTCAACGAAAACGGCCTGACCTCCGGCCTTCTGGATCATCTCTACCGTCTCGTGCCCCCCTTGAGGGACAACATCACTGACCACGATCCTGGCGCCCTCCCTGGCAAAAAGGAGTGCGGTGGCGCGCCCGATTCCCGATCCGGCTCCCGTGATCAGAGCCACCTTCCCGGAAAGTTTGCCCATGTTCAAGACTTCTCCTTTCACTGGCTTCGGGGNNGCTGGTCTTATCCAGTCCCTACTGGGCCAGCCACATTCCCTCATCGTCGAATATCTTCTCGTGCCGGACATCGGCATTGAGGGCGTCCTTCTCAGTATCCCGGTACTTGTCCTTCTCGGCGAGGACTTCCTGATAGTATTCATGCTGGGTCAACTGGTCCATGATCTCATTGGTACCGGTCCAGATCTGAGTCAGGCGGGCGTCACGAAGGAAGCGTTCCACGGGATACACATCCGTGTAGCCGATACCGCCCAGAATCTGCATGGCGATGTTGGCCACTTCCCACAGGCTGTCGGTGGCGAAGCGTTTGGTTTCACTCACTATGCGGCGGAGTCGCGGGTCGTCCCTGTCGGCCGCCAGCGCAGCTTGGTAGACCATACCGGCACTGGCATCCATAAGAGTCACGCCCCGGGCGAGCATGGTGTTTACGGCCTGGAACTTACGAATCGGTCGGCCAAAGGCCATGCGGCGGTCTGAGTAGCGCGCTGCGATCTCCAGTACAGCCCGCATTCCTCCGATGGCCGGGCTGGCGCTGCAGAGTCGCTCGGGCACCATCATGCGGTTGAAGACCAGGGCGCCTCCGTGCAGCGGCCCAACAAGGTTCTCCCTGGGCACACGGACGTTGCGGAAGGTGAGCCGGCCGGTGCCGCCTCCGCGTGTTCCCAGCAGACCATAGAGGTAGCTGACCTCAACGCCCGGAGACCGATCAATGATAAGGGTGCTGATCCGCTGATACGGGTGGGCGTCCGGTTCGAAGTTAGTGCGAACGTAGACCAGGAAGAAATCCGCGCCCTCGGCACCCACAACGAATCGCTTCTGACCATTGACCAGGAAATGATCGCCTCTATCCTCTGCCTTGCTGGTAGCTCCGAAGAAATCCGATCCCCCGCGGGGTTCGGTAAGGGCTTCGGCGCTCATAAGCCGGCCCTCCAACATTGGCTTCAGGTACTTCTGCCTCTGGTCTTCAGTGCCGAATCTCATCAGTGCTTCGCCGACGATGTCAGGCATAATAAAGGCGCAGCCGCAGGCATTGCCCAGGCAGCCGATTTCGGCGTGGGCGGCAACGGCGGATATCCAGTTCAGTCCTCTGCCGCCATATTCCTTCGGGAATCTGATGCCAAGCAGGTTTCGGGCAGCATATTTCTGATAGATCTCCCTGGGGAATTTTACCTCGTCGCGATCCAAGGCCTTGAGGTACTGCGGATCGACCTCATTCCTGGCAAGCTCTCTGGCTTCTGTGGCTACGTTTCGGGCATCTGCGTCAAGGAGAAATTCAAACAATGACATGGTCGCCCTCCCTTCATCGCCTCTGGTTGATACGTGGGGCACTCCCGCGGCTATCGGATATGCCAGAGTCCCCTGTGACAGTATATCACACACCCCGACTCCGGTCGGCCGCGAAGAGGGCCGCCTACTCACACCTGGCATCGCACGACTCATGGAAGCGGCAGGCCCGGCACTTTCTGGGGTTTCCGGCGCCTCGAGGTATGGCCTCGCCATCCAGTATCTGCCTGATTCTGGACACAGCTCTGACCACTTCCTGCCGATGCCGTCGTGTGAAAGGCTCAGCCCAGACCTCGTATCCTGTCTCCCTGTTACGTATCCCGGCTACGATGGGCAGGCCGGGCTCCCACTGCTCCTGAAAAGCCAGGCAGTAACCCCAGGCCTGCATCTTACTGCTGGGCCAGACGACATCACCCGGCTTGTCATCAACGATCATTATCCTGTCGGGGAAGAAGACGACTTCGTCGATCACCCCGATCAACTGCTCCCCCTTNNGCTTCATCCATGGCGGCATGGACTTCCCTGCCCTCCCGCATCTCGGGTGTCTCCCCGGCCTCAACGCCCCGGACATGCTCCAGGTAGATCTGGTATTCGCAGTAGCCGTAGCTGTGAAGCCAACTGACGGGGATCCTGTCGGAGACCTCGTAGCCAGTCTTGCTGCCGGTGTTCATGGTACTGAGGCATTATATCACCGCGATGACGGACATCGAAGCAGTGGGGGCAGTGCCGTCACGCAGGAGTGAGGGATATCCAGGGATTGGAGCGACTAAATGTTCAGATGGGCGCAGCATTTGAGATGTAGGCACTGACGAACTGATCCGGGGACGCTGAACCACTGCCTCCATTTGGTCACTTGGGCAGTGGGGAGTCAATAGTGAAACCGACCCAAAGGTGGTCGGTTTTTTTGTGCTCCAATTCGACCCATTGCAGGGACAAGTACTGATACAGGTTCCGAGATCCGTGAGGAGAGGCACAATGGAAATGTCGAATGTCGCAAACAACACGGCAACCTGCCCCCGCTGCGGTGGAAGGGGCGACGTGATTTGCCAGGAGTGCCAGGGTACGGGCGAGACGCGCAACGTGTTCTGGGTGGTTACCGGCAGGTGCCCGACCTGCGCAACGAAGAAGGGATTTGTGATCTGCCCGAAGTGTCTGGGGGAAGGCCGCTGCTGATATGAGCCAATTGCCACCATCGTGGACGGCATGCACGGACTGTGTTCGACTGTTCCTGCCACCACAAAGTAATTGAACTTCACGGAAATTCCAGCTATCATCTAGCGCGATAACGGCGGCGTAGCCAAGGGGTTAAGGCAAGAGTCCGCAAAGCTCTAAGCGGTGGTTCGAGTCCACTCGCCGCCTCCATCACAATCCTCCTTCATCCCAACAGAGTCTTGCGCATCTCAGGCCTCTGCTTCAAGGTTGACAGCACGTAGTGCCAGCCTGCTATTATCCTGGAGGAAGGTCATGCAAACGTACGGACGTAGAATCTCATGCTGAATCCGGACAAAGGAAGCTCCAGTCGGCCAATGGGCAAGATGCTGAGGCTTTTGCTGGTGTGCTGCATACTGCTATCTGCTGCACTCTGCACGTCCTTCTTATGTGAGAAACAGAGGATCGCGCCGACAATAAAGACCAAGTATGCGACGGATATCACGGCCACTGCGGCCAGGTTAAACGGCGACCTGATTACTCTGGGCACAGCTTCACAGGTGAAACTGACGTTTGAGTGGGGCACGAGGGGTGCTTCCTACACCAAAAAGGGTACTGTGCCCGCGATGACGGTCCCGGGGCTATTCTACCTCGACATCAGCGGCCTGGAACCAGACACCACCTACTACTTCAGGGCGGTGGCGGTGGGAGATGGCACACACTACGGCGCTGAGAGAAGCTTCAAGACCGCTGCAGTCTCTTGAGAGAACTCGTCAGCGGTCAACTCCCGATCAAGGAAAGGACGGCTCACACATGGACATGACGATCAAGGATAGATTCATCCACCTGTGGGAGAAGTACTTCAATGGGGCAGAACTCCCTATCGTCTTCTACTATGCCAATGAGGACAGGCATAGCACGAGGGCCAAACCAGGATCCCTGCACAGGTGCCTGATCAGAGCGCTCTCCGCCGTCAGACAGGGGACTGCCCTCTCTTTCGACAAAGAGTCCATAGGCTGCCCGGGAGGCAAGAGGTACGCCGGCTTTGCACAGGAAGTCATGCCGGACTTCGAGTACTTCCTCTCCTGTGGTATCCCCGGCAAGGTCAGAGGCGAACGCTACAAGAAATCGCCGGAGCTGGTGAAGCAGGCAATGAAGCACGCGCCGAGCTTTGAGGCACCGGCTCCTCTCATCGTCTTCAAGAGATGGGATATGATCGAGAAGTCAGATAACCCGGAGGTTGTGGTGTTCTTTGCTCAACCTGATGTTCTGGCAGGTCTCTTCACCCTGGCCAACTTCGACGAAGTTGAGCCAAATGGAGTGATCGCGCCGTTTGGGTCCGGGTGTTCAGCAATCACCCAATACCCGTACCTGGAGGCCAGCGCTGGACGTCCGAGGGGAGTCATCGGCCTGTTTGACGTGTCAGCACGGCCATTCGTGCCCAGGGATGTGCTCACGTTCTCCGCGCCAATGAACAAGTTCAGCAGAATGGTTGAGAATATGGAGGAGAGCTTCCTCATCACCGATTCGTGGCGGAAGGTGCAGGAGAGGATCTGATTAGCTCTCGACTGCTTCAAATGGAGACTGGGAGGGACAACAATGCCGATAGCTGAAAGAGATTACATGAGGAGAGATCATCCTCCAGCTTGTACCTGTGTTTCCTGTGAGGGGAAACGTTCTGCCAGCATGGAAAGGAAACCTCTCTGGAAACGGATACTTGGGTGGCTCACACCACCTTGAGCAAAGAACTAGATCGATCTGGATGATCGACCTGACCCATGACCAGAAACGTGAGTATCCTACCAGATTGTGCCAACTGATATTTCGTAACTGGCTACTT
>JAFNFZ010000093.1 GCA_017885485.1 Chloroflexota bacterium | reverse complement strand
GATCCGCGACTATGAGACTGAAGGCATGGTCTATGCCCCGCCGGTTTTGCTGGAGGGGCGGATCATAGTTGGGTCGCAGGATGGCAATGTCTATGCCATTGACCCTGAAGACAAGAATGCGGAAGCAGAGATAGTGCACTCATTTGAAGCACCGATTCTGGCTCCCCTCTGCCCCGACTCTGTGAACGGCATAGTCTATGTTCATGCTCAGGATGGTGAACATACACTCCATGCCCTCAGGGTGGCAGAGAGAGAAGTGATTTGGAGCTATCGAACTGACGACGTCAGTGAGTGAAGAATAGCCTTGGATATCTTCAATCTCATCCTGCTTAATCCCATATTGAACCTCCTCGTGGTGGTGTCCAGTGTGCTTTTCAACAGCTTCGGTCTGGCCATCATTGCCCTCACCATCGTCGTGCGTCTGATTATGATGCCCTTGACGGTGAAACAGTTGCAGACCTCCAAGAAGATGACGGAGTCGATGGCCACCATAAAGCCCAAGCTGGAGCAACTAAAGAAGAAATACGCCAAGAATCCGCAGAAGCTGCAGCAGGAAACTATGAAGCTCTACAAGGAGGCTGGCGTGAGCCCTCTGGGCTGCCTCTCCTCTCCGATGATACTGTCACTCATTATCCAGATGCCCATCTTCATAGCTCTTTATCGGGCCATAATCCAGGCCATGGCGGTAACGCCTCAGGATTTCCTGGGACTGTCGCAGCACCTCTATTCATGGTCAATGATAACCGAGGCATTGCCCGTGTCGGGGCGTTTCCTCTGGCTCAATCTGGCCAGCCCTGATCCCTACTTTGTGCTGCCAATACTGGTGGCAGCCAGCATGTGGGTATCCCAGAAGATGGTCACCCAGCCCACGACAGACCCTCAGCAGCAGTCAATGTCATCCATGATGCAGATAATGATGCCGCTGATGTTTGCTTTCATTACACTTACCTTGCCTTCCGGACTGGGAATATACTTCGTGGTCTCGGGCATTGCCAGCATTGTCATTCAGTACTTTATCTTCGGATGGGGGAACCTCTTCACCCGGGCACCTGCCAAGGAAGCCGTAGAGTCGAGAGCGGCCAGGCCGGACAAAGGCAAGGCGGTATCAATGCAGCCACCGCAAACATTGAGTAGCCCGCAGAAGCCACGGGTCGCAGGGGGATTGGGCCAGGCAGCCAAGGAGTTCCTGGGCAGATTCGGGCTTGGGAGGACCTCTGATTCGGAGACAGGTGAATCCGCGGCAGGCAAGTCAGACGGAGGCACAGGTCAGCGAAGTTCTACCCCGGAGGGTTCGAAATATGGAAAGTCTCGAGGTAAAGGGAAAGACGGTTGAGGAAGCCATTGACAGCGCGCTCCAGCAGCTGGGGCGGACCAGGGATCAGGTTGAGATCACAGTCCTGAACAAGGGCAAATCGGGGTTCCTGGGCATGGGAGCTGAGGAGGCCGTCGTCAGGGTAGTGCCGCTGGCGGCAGCGTCCGAGGGGAGCAATCCGGCCAAGGTGGCCAGGGAGGCTCTGGAAGAGCTTCTGCGGAAAATGAAGCTTAATGCCCGGGTGGATTTGGTCTCCGATGCAGACGTGGAGGAGTCGCCAGAATCCGAGACGCAGCCTGTCACTCTGGAGGTCAAGGGCGATGATCTGGGCATCCTTATTGGAAGAAGGGGCGAGACTCTGGCCGCTCTGCAATACGTGGTGCGTCTCATCGTGGCGCACCATGAGAAGGCCCGCGTGCCTTTGACTATTGACGTTGAAGGATACAAGCAGAGACGCTATCACTCGCTGCGGGAGCTCGCCCTGAGGCTGGCCCAGAAGGCTGTATCCACGCGGCAATCGATGACGCTGGAGCCTATGCCAGCGGATGAGCGGCGTATTGTCCACCTGGCTCTGTCGGTAAACCCCGATGTGGTCACCCAGAGCGTTGGTGAAGGCGAAATGCGTAAGGTGGTAATCATGCCGCGGAAGCGGGGGGATTAGGGAACAAGAGACGAGCGATCCATTGACCAGGATGTAGAGGCACAGCATGCTGTGCCTCTACGCGTTTTTTGGGATGGGTGATGGGGAGTCGTTGGTGGATTCCTGCTTGTGCAGGAGTGACGCACGGGTGGGTGGGTCAGCCCCGCAGATGCTTGAAGGCGGACAGGGCTGCAGTGGCGCCATCCCCGACGGCGGCGGCTATCTGACGGGGTGAGTTCCTCCGGATATCGCCGGCGGCGAAGATACCCGGCACGGACGTGGCCAGTAGCTCGTCGGCTATGACATGTCCGGTTTCACTGATCTTGACAAGGCGGGCGAAAGGCTGGCTGTTGGGTGTCAGCCCCACCGCCACAAACACACCTGCCACCTCCAGCGTGGATAGTCTGCCGGTCTTGACGTTGCGAAGCTTCAGTGCCTGGACCATCTGTTCACCCATGACTTCCTCGACTATCGTGTCCCAGATGAACTGCATCTTGGTATTGGCGAAGGCCCGCTGCTGAAGCACCTGACTGGCTCGGAGCTGATCCCGGCGATGGATCAGGGACACCTTGGCGGCGTGCTGGGTTAACTCCAGGGCATCGGTGATGGCGG
>JAFNFZ010000092.1:3285-9327 GCA_017885485.1 Chloroflexota bacterium | reverse complement strand
ATGGCCACCCTGTCCATGAGGGCAAGGTAGGGGTTGTCGAAATCGAGGACGTTGTCTCCCTTGAGCCCCCGCTTGATCGGCTTCAGCACTACCTCGGTGTCAAGGCGGAGCACCTTGTTGAAGCTCTGCTGCACCATGCTGAACCAGATGTCGTGGAATCCCTCCGGCATCTCCGTGATGTGGACTAAACAGATTCTCATAGTACCCCCTTTCAGCTATCAAGTATCCGACATTCGAGCCCAAAAAGCCTCTGAGCATTCGCTGTGGTTCTCTCGGCCACTTCCTCCGGGTCAAGACCTTTCAAGTCCGCCGTGGCCTGCAGAACGCGGCTGACATCCGCCGGCTCGGACCGATGCCCCTGATAGACCACCGGGGAATCCGTCTCCAGCAGGAGGTTGTCCAGAGGGGCCTCCCTGACGGCCCGGCGATGCTCCGCATGGTACTCGACGGCCAGTGTCGCCGAGACGAAGTAGCCGCGGTCCAGGATGTCCTTGAGCACATTGGTCGGCCCGGTATACCAGTGAAAAACGGCCTTATCCACGTCCGCCTCAGCAGCCAGGGCAAACGAATCCCGCCAGGCATATCTGGAATGGACTATGACCGGCTTGCCATATCGTTTGGCCAGGCCCAGGACTGCGCCGAAGGCCCTGTGCTGCAGGTCTTTGCTGCTGACGCCAACAACCCTCTTATGATAGTCCAGGCCCACCTCGCCGATGGCTACAGCATCCGACAGGTTCTCTTCGATGAAGCGTATCTGGTCGTCAATGGGTGATGCAGTGTCATTGAGAAGACCCGGATGCAGACCGATGGCCGGATAGACGAAGCCTCGATACTTCGCGGCTAT
The DNA here is from genome assembly GCA_017885485.1 of Chloroflexota bacterium. Taxonomy (GTDB): domain Bacteria; phylum Chloroflexota; class Dehalococcoidia; order UBA2247; family RBG-13-53-26; genus RBG-13-53-26. The sequence continues at coordinate 8,483 of JAFNFZ010000092.1, read as the reverse complement.
CTCCAGCACTTTTCTGTTCGAGGCGGGGTCCGATCCAACGGCGACTATGGCCACCACCCCACTCTGCCTGGCCCTTTCCAGCGCCGAGGCCAGGTCCTCCAGTTCCTCCAGATGGGCGTGAGAATCAATCAGGCGACAAGAGGAGGTCATGGGCTGAGAACATGCCCTTCCACGATAGCACGTACCGCCACAAGTCCGGGCGAGGCGGCAGGCAACTCCATGATCGGCCGGCCAACCAGATCGTACTGGCCAATGGTGTCGTCCTGGGGAATGTAGCCGAGTACGTCGAGGCCAATTTCCGCGGCGGATCGCTGCAGCAAGTCCTGGCTGCCATGAACCCTGTTGAAAACGAGGCCAAGCTTATCACACCGGATGACCCTGTCGTCCCAGACCATTTTCTTGATCAGGGCAGCGGTCTGCAGGCCTCTGGCAGTGGCATCGCTGACAACAATCAGTGTATCCAGATGCCTGACCACCTGCCGGTTTATCTGCTCCACCCCGGCCTCGCCGTCGATGATGATGGTATCGAAGCTCTTCGAGAGGGCTTCGATCGCCCCACGGAGCAGATCGTTCACCGGACAGAAGCAACCCAGGGTTTCGGTGCGTCCCATGGCCAGCAAGGCAAACCTGTCGGTTTCAACAAGAGCCTCCAGAACCATGTAGTCCAGCGTTTCGCCGAGTTGAGTCTTCTCCTCCCTAGTGCCACTCTTGGCTGTCCTGATGATCTCCTCGCGAACCTGACCCATGGTCCGCTTCACCTGCACACCGACGGCACCGGGCAAGCCCAGGGCGGGATCGGCATCGATCAACAGCAATCGGCCGGCCCGGCCGCTTTCCAGCAGCGCCCTGGTCATCATGGCCGCGAACGCCGNNGGAACCCTCCGATCCGGAGACCTTCTCCTTGCGCACCTTGACAACTTCCTTAATCTCATCACACACGGGCTGATCGGGGCAGGTCCTGCAGTCCCCTCCGTAGCTGCAGACATAGGCGTCGAAGCCCCGGGCTTTCCAGTCCGCGGCCAGGATACTCTTGTATATCTTCCTCACCTGAGCGCCGATGTCGTCCAGCGGCTCCAGATCCTCCCTGTTCGAGGTGACGAAGAGGACCTCCATTGACTCCACTCCGGGCACCTCCGACTTGAATATGGCCATCAGCGCCCTGCCCAGAGTCTCGAAACAGAAGCCCTTCTCAGCAGCATCCTTGCTCACCCGGGACCAGACAACCTGGGACGTGCTCCGGATCATATACCCCTCTATCTGGTCGGCAACGAACTGGGTGTGTTCCAGCTTCTGATGATCCTTCTCACTCAATCCGGCCCCGGCCATGATCAATACCTGCCCGAAGGGCAGACTGGCCCCCGGCGATTCAGGTATGTCCGGGCCGATGAGAGTGATCCTGCCATCCCTGACGAGGGCAGGGTTGTCCGTCCAGAACAGAAAGGCAGAGGAGCCGACATCAGGATTGCCCATCTCCACAAAGGTGTCGCCGCGCAGGATGATGCCGGGGTTAGCACCGGGGCCGACCTTGATGGGCAGTCCCTCAAGCACCCGACTCACTTCCGATGGGCAGTCGATGTTTCTGATCAGCCTGCCCTTCTGCCGCAGATCGCCGACGTATGCGGCAAGCCTGGTCAGATAGACATCATAGATAGCCATAGTCGGCTTCCCTATCACCAGGGCGGGCCTTGACGAGAGCCTCAGAGCGCCGCGCCAGGTGATTCACCACTTATCGAAAAAGACGACCCTTCGACTAGTCGGGGGGCTTCATCCCCGGTAAGCGAAGGGTCTCCTGGGGAAACACCCTCTCGTCCCAGACTAGCCGGAGGATTTGACGGCAACAGAGTTGCCCTGGGCTTTCTGGGCCACCTTCTCGCCCGCGATCACCGCCGCGCCAACCGCCCCGGCGATCTGGGGATCCACTGACAGCTTCTTGATCTTCACCTTCAACCGCTGCTCCAGGGACCGGGCCAGACTATCGTTCTTGGCACATCCTCCAGTGAGAACCACGTCTTCCACCACCCCCACCCTGCCCACCATGCCACTCAGCCTCCCGGCCACCGAGTTGTTGAGGCCAGCGATGATATCAGCCAACTCCACACCCTCATTGATGAGGGTGATTACCTCGGACTCAGCGAAAACGCTGCACTGGCTGCTGATAACGGCAGGCTTCTTGGCATTGAGGCCAAGGGTTGACAGCTCCTCAAGGCTGAGGTGAAGTGTCCTGGCCATAGCCTCATAGAACCGGCCGGTCCCGGCAGCGCACTTGTCATTCATGACGAACTCCAGGACCTTGCCCTTATCGGTGACGGACATGACCTTGCAGTCCTGCCCGCCGATGTCAACCACCGTCCTTGTCGTGGGAAGCAGCCGTTGCGCTCCCCTGGCATGACAGCTGATCTCTGAGACATTCTCATTAGCGAATTCCACCCTGAGCCTGCCGTAGCCTGTGCCCACGACATAGTCCAGGTCCTCGAGCTTCGACAATCCTGCTTTCTGCAGCGCCTCGTCCATAGCCTTGCGCGCTGTCACCTCGGGCTTGATGGTGGAAGGAGTAATTGAGTACGAAACAATGTCTCCATCCTTCATGACAACCGCCTTGCCCGTGGCGGAACCTATGTCGCAGCCTCCGACAATCATGCCTTCTCCTTGTCCAATCGTTTCACTACTACGGCCAGTAGTGCTCTGGTTGTATTAACCCAACCCCATTGCCGTGAAGAACTTGCTCAACTTGTCCTTGCATTCTTCTGGCGTGGTGTACCTCTTATCAAAGAGGTCAAGGCCTATGTGTATATAGGGAACCTTGAGTTCATTGCATATCTCCCTCATGATGCCGGTGCTGGCAGAGCCATCCTTGTGGCCCATGTGGCCCGGCCAGATGACTAGGTCTATATCATAGTCCTTCACCACCCGCGCGATATCGCTGGCAAAATAATCGGCAGGACCACGCGCCTGCCTAATCATCGGTGAGTCATAGAGGTTCCTCTTGGCCAGTCCCCTGAAAATGGTCTCTTCATTCCTCAGGTCGATCGGCGTGTAGGGCTGAAGGCCAAACATCTCCATCACCAGCACGGCACCCCACTCCTGCTCCAGCCAGGGCATCAACTCGAAGACCCAACCAAAGGGGAGCAGATCGAACCAGAAATACCTGATCCTCTCCTTGGGTACTGGGCCGGTCCCGGCCTTGACGCGGGCCTCGGCGTCGGCATACAGTTGCTGCAACCACCGGGTTCCTCTTGGCCTGCCGGTCTGGAAGACCTGGGTGGCGGCGAAGGCCTGCGGCCCGCCGACGCCCCACCCGTGAGGACAGGGATGCGCCCGTCTCAACTGGGTGTATTCTGACAGAATTTCATACTGCTTGTTTGCCTCCCTGCAAACCTCTCTCAGCCTGTCAAGGTCCAGCTTGGCTCCCGTATTCTCTTCCAGGAAGGCCACCATCCGCCGGAGCTCCCCGGCGTAGTAGTCTATGCCACGCTGGTCTTCGAAGTAAGGCGGGTCGCTGGCAAATATGGGAACATCACGCCATTTCTGGTTCCGCACCACCGCCTGGTGCAGCATGTTGCCGGCATCGCAGGGGTGTATCAACCCGATGAGCGCCCATGGCTTCGGCGTCAAGCCCGCCTCTATGTAGTACAGAGAGAGCCGGCAGGCAGTGCACCAGTCGGTCCCCAGACCCATGGCCTCGGCGGCATCGACGTCCTCCGTCAAATATGGTGCCGAAGCGGCCAGAAACGGGGTAGCCATGATCATATACCAGGGGAGTCCCATGGCTTCGTAGATCTCCGGAGCGGCGCAGAAGTAGCCGGCGACGAAGGGCTTACCCTCCTCGGCACAACGTACTATCTGATCGTATCGCTCCACGGTAATGTCGGTTATCTCCTTGCTGAGCTGGCTCATGGGGTCAGGCATCTGCGCCAGGATGCCAGACAGGAAATTGAAGTAATCGCGTTCCTGTCTGTATCGATTGAAGGTTTCCGGATCATACTTGTACTGCCTCAGTTTTTTCGTTGTCATGGTTTACCTCCCCATCATTTCCAGGAATGCCTGCACCCTGGTTCTCAACTGTCCAGCGCCGACATTGACATAGTCTCTGTCCAGCCTGATATAGGGGACACCCGCTTCCTTCAGGTCTTCGCCTGTCATAAACTGCTCGCCCGTCCAGTTGTCGCACATCACCAGCCGCTCCGCAATCACCCCATCCACGTTGAAGTCGCAGATCATATCCTTGACAAAAGCCGACCTTCTGGGCTGGTCGCCGAACATTCTGGGGCAAGACGGACGGTCGGCTATATAGTATCGGGCCAGAGCCGTAAGCGGATCCTTCTCCTTCTCATCGACGTCCTTCCACATTATTCGGGTGCCAAAACACATCGAGTCGGTAACTACCAGACCACCCTGGCCCTCAATGACTTCGATGTAGGCTGGATCATCCAGTATGCCGCCAATAAGCATTATCCTGGCGCGGTGGTCAGAATGGCCGTCCTTCGATTGGCTCAATTCGTCCACGAGCTCTTTCAGGAGCTTGTTGTACTCCTCTCTTGGCATGGCCGTGCCTGCTACCATAACAGCCAGCGTTTCCGCACCGGTAATCGGCGGAGCCTTACTCTTTCGGAGCTCATAGAGCTGCCTCTGCAACCGCCGCGTTTCATTGTGGAGTTTGATGGCCTTCCACAGGCGTTCATCAGAAATGAATATTCCGAAGTGGTCTTTCATGGATTCCCTGAACAGGGATACTTCCTCCCGGAACCACTCCACCTGCGGTTCCTCCACCTTCTTGGGAAGGCTGAGAAGGCGCAGGTACGGAGTGTCTATCTTACGCTTCCAGTGGTCGTAGATGCGGCGGACGTGATCACAACTGTTGACCCAGACCACGCCGTCTAGGAAGCTATACTCACCCCGCAGGCCCAGGTCCAGGGAATGGCGGGAGAAGCTGCAGTTGATGCTGCTGACACAGGTATCAGCCATATCCGTGCCAGTGCTGCCCGTACCGCGCATCCGGAACGGGACAAAGCCTGCCGCTGTAATAACCTCCTCCGGGACATAGGAGCAGTAGCAGCCTATGACCTTGCCTCCCTGTTCCTTCCACTTGCGCAAAGATGGATTGACCAGGGTTTCAGTAGTTTCCCGGAATTCCTGCAATGCCTTGGACTTGATCTTGGTCGTCAATTCACTTCCCCCTTTCCAGTCGGTGCCCTTGATAG
>JAFNFZ010000092.1:0-3215 GCA_017885485.1 Chloroflexota bacterium | reverse complement strand
TGTTATAGAGTTGTGGCCACTCAGTCCCAAGTCTCTAGTACTCTGCCTGTGTCGCGCTAGCAACCATCCAATAGAAGACTGCTGATCCTGCACAGTGGGTTCAACCGTGTCCCACGCCATGGAGGTGAGCAATTGAACCTCGACTTCACTGAAGAGCAGCAGATGTTCCGAACCGCCGTAAGATCTTTTTTAGCCACCGAATGCCCCAAGAAGAAGGTCAGGGAACTTGAGGAAAGCGAGAGGGGATACGATCCAGAACTCTGGAAGAAGATAGCTGATCTGGGGTGGATCGGACTGGCTATTCCCGAAGAATACGGAGGATCAGGGGCAGAATTCACCACTTTGCTGGTCCTATTCGAGGAGACAGGGCGCAACATATTCCCGTCACCGCTCTTCTCCACGGCAATCCTCGGATCACTCCCCTTGGTCCAATGTGGAAGCGAGAGATTGAAGCAGGAATTCCTCCCCCGCATAGCCCGGGGAGAAGCTATCCTGGCATTGGCTCTGGTCGAACCATCAGCCAGTTACGAACTCTCAGCAATCAGAACAGAAGCAAGGCGAGAGGACGGGGAGTATATCATCAATGGCACCAAACTCTTCGTGAATGACGCTGTCATCGCAGACCACTTCCTGGTTGCGGCCAGGACCGCTGAGAGAACAGGGCCTGGAGCAGAAATCACCCTGTTCCTGGCAGACGCCAGGAGTCCAGGCATCAGGATGGAGGTGATGCCAACGATATCCCTGGACAAGCAGTGCGAGGTTAGCTTCAACGAAGTCCGGGTTTCCCCGACGCGCATTCTGGGAGACGAGGGCCAGGGCTCGAGGATAATCGAGAGAATCCTAGACCAAGCCGCAGTGCTGAAGTGCGCCGAATCGGTGGGAGCCATGGAGGCCGTGGTGGAGATGTCCACGAACTATGCCAAGGAAAGGGTGCAATATGGCAAAACCATCGCCTCCTTCCAGGTCATTCAGCACTACCTGGCCAATATGTGTGCCCGCACCCTCGAAGCTAAGGGTATGACCTACAGAGCAGCCTGTATGGTTCAAGAGGGCCTGCCCTGTACTGTGCAAGTCTCAGCCGCCAAGGCCTGGGTCAACGAGGCATACAAGTTCGTCACCGAAAGGGCAGTACAAATCCATGGCGCCATCGGGATGACAAGAGATCACGACGTGGGCCTCTACTACAGAAGAGCCAAAGCAGCAGACGTGATCTTCGGGGATTCCGATTTCCATTACGAGAAGATAGCGCAGCAGCTGTGGCCGAAGATCAGAATCGGCTGACAGGAAATGGCCAGGATCCAGGCTGGACAAGGTGATCCCCATACCGACCAGCCGTTCTGGGCCAAATCTGAAGCAGAAGAAAGGCGAAAGAGAATATGGTGACACGAGAAGTAGTACTGGTTGACTATGCCCGATCTCCTCAAGGGCGGGGCGCCGCCAAGGGCAAGCCAGGGTTCTTTGATGCCTGTCGTTCCGACGACCTGGGGATTTTGGTGATCGAAGACCTGCTGAGACGAACCAGAATAGACCGCAGCGCAATCGATGGCGTGTATTCGGGGTCACCGAACTTGAGCTACGTGCAGGGCAATATGGGGAGAGGCTTAGCTCTGATGACCTGCGGGTTTGAAACCCGTGCCCTCACGCTGGACAGAGCCTGCACTTCCGGCATGACGACTGGTATGGTAGCTTGCATGGAGATCATGCTGGGGTACGGAGACATCTACATAGCCGGCGGCATAGAGAGTTGCTCCAGTTTCCCCATCCCCACCATAACACCTGATACGGATCTGGCAGTGGCGATGGAGAGATTCGGCCGGGAACGACAGATGCCGAACTCCAAGCTCTTCCGCAGCATCGACCTCAACATACTGGTAGGCATGGGGTTAACGGCTGAGAAACTGGCGAAGCAGTACGCACTATCCAAGGATCAGCATGACCAATGGGCCTGGCAGAGCCATATGAGAGCAGCAAGTGCTCACCGAGAAGGGCGGCTCAAGAATGAAATAGTCCCTATGGAAGCGAAGCTGACCGACGGGACCATCAAGGTTGTCGACTATGACCAGACCGTCAGAGCTGACTCGACGCTGGAGAAGATCCGCAGCCTGCCGCCCTTGTACGGTGCTGACGGGGTGCTCAATGCGGCCAGTGCGTCGTCAGAGAATGACGGAGCCGCCTTCGGCGTGTACATGGCCAAGGAGAGAGCAAGAGAACTGGGATTGGTACCGATGGGCACTATTGTCGAGATGGAGCACGTGGCGTGCGATCCGGGGCTCATGGGCTTAAGCGCCATAAAGGCAACACGAGGGGCTCTGGACCGAGCCGGGTTGTCCGCGAAGGACATAGAGGTCTGGCAGTGCAACGAGGCCTTTGCCACTGTGCCGTTGGCGCTGTGCAAGGACTTGGGAGTCGACCACGACAAAATGAACGTCAACGGATGCGCTTGTTCCGTGGGACATGCCATCGGAGCGAGTGGTATGCGCGTCCTGGGCACCGCAGCCTACGAGATGAACAGGGTAGGGGCCAGGTACGGCCTGGCCACTATATGCGGCGGCTGGGGCCAGGGTACGGCAGTGGTTCTGAAAAGGGAGCGTTACTGGGATGGCCGTCGCGCCTGGGGAAAGGGCGGCCTTCCCACACCGGCGCGACATCCATATGTAGACCCATTCCCAGGTTTCAGCCCCGAGGTGCTGGCACAATAGACATCAGGTGGGGGGGGAACCCAGTCCAAATCGCTGGTGGCCTGTGGCCAAATGCGCTGTCCACCGAGAACAGCCGGGGAGGGAAGGAATCATGACAGTTATCTACGAGAAGAGAGGGCACATCGCCATCATCACGATCAATCGGCCAGAAGCACGGAACTCCTTCGACCTTGAGACTGCGGGCAGACTGGCCAAGGCCTGGCTCGATTTCCGAGACGATCCCAACCTCCGGGTGGCTATTGTAACCGGCTCTGGAGACAGAGACTTCTGTGTTGGTGCTGACCTGAAGAAGTTCGTCCCAGCCGTGACCAAGGATGTTGCCAAGCTGGCNNAGCGGCGAGAAATCCCTGTTGGGGGACGACTACCCTGCCAATGCTCCCCTGGTGGCCGTGCTTCGTGAGGGAGATATCTGGAAGCCCATCGTCGCCGCTGTAAACGGGATATGTTCTTCCGGCGGCCTGGAGNCCCCCCACAGGGATTTCTCGCCGCTGGCCAGCTTGGCAACATCCTTGGTCA
>JAFNFZ010000091.1:5466-5803 GCA_017885485.1 Chloroflexota bacterium | reverse complement strand
ACAGGCGCTGAGATGGGAGCGAAGAAGAAACTGGGCATTGGGCTAATGGGGTTGGGGGAGGTGGGTGGTGGGGTGGCTGAAGCTCTTCTGAAGAAGAGGGCAGTGCTAGCCGAGGAGATAGGCTGCTCCCCGGAGCTGAAGAGGGTGCTGGTACGGGATCGTGCGAAGCCACGTTCGGTCTCGGTGGGTACTCATCTTCTTACTGTCGACCCTGAGCAGATTCTGGCTGACCCTGAGATCGATATTGTGATTGAGGTTATTGGCGGTGAACAGCCAGCTCTGGAGTACATCAGGGCAGCTCTTCTAGGGGGCAAGCACGTGGTTACCGCCAACAAGG
>JAFNFZ010000091.1:0-5326 GCA_017885485.1 Chloroflexota bacterium | reverse complement strand
CCTCTCCATCGCGGTCTGCTGGCCAATGACATAGCCACCATTTACGCCATCATTAACGGGACGACGAACTACATCCTTACCAGGATGTCCAGTGAGAGGATGGGTTTCGACGTTGCTCTGAGGAAGGCCCAGGAGTTGGGATATGCCGAGGCAGATGCTGCCAACGATATCGAGGGGAGGGATGCTGCCTACAAGCTGGCCATCCTGGCTACTGTGGCGTTTCATGCCGTTGTTCGCCCTGAAGACATCTACTGCCAGGGCATATCCCGCCTGTGCGAAGTGGACTTCCGTTATGCCAAAGAGCTGGGCTATGAAATCAAGCTTCTGGCCATTGCCAAGAAGAGAGACGGGGCTGTTGAGGCGAGGGTGCACCCGGTCTTCATTCCCATGGAATTCCTCCTGGCCAAGGTAGACGGTGTTTACAACGCCGTCCAAATAGAGGGAGACCTGGTGGGTAAGTTGATTTTCTATGGAAGAGGAGCTGGTGCACAACCTACCGCCAGTGCGATTATCTCAGATGTTATTGACACTGGACGGGCCATATGCGCTGGTGAGAAGGGTGGTGCAAGGCCGAGACCGCCCCAACCCATGGTGATAAGGCCCATATCGGAGCTGGAGACCTGCTACTACCTCAGGATGAGTATTGCTGATAGTCCCGGGGTTCTGGCCCAGATAGCCAAGATCCTTGGTGATCGCTCGATCAGCATTGCCTCTGTCATCCAGAAAGAAGCGGATGATGCGACTCAGACTGCGGAGATAGTGATTATGACCCATCCGGCCCGGGAGCAATTCATGCAGCAGTCCCTGAGTGAAATGGAGAAGCTCTCTGTGGTCAGGGAGGTATGCAATCTTATCAGAGTTGAAGGATAGGTGGTGATCAAATGACGTCATGGATTTCTGGCCTCGTTGTCAGTGGTGAGATACAGTGCAATGGATGTGGCAGGATGGTGAGGCATCCCGAGAGATATGCGTATGTTTCTGAAGACAACAAACCGCCACAGCGCCTCTGCGAGAAATGCTCTCGAACGAGGGGCTTGCTGAAGAAGAGGCGAGATGAAAAAGGGCGGGAGATGGAGACCTTCCTGTAGGGTCGCAGGCAGGACGATGGGCACAGGTGTACTGATCAGGTATGGTGATTTCCTCCCCGTAACACCTTCCACTCCTCGGATCACGCTGGGCGAGGGCGATACTCCCCTGGTCCGGTCGCAGAATCTGGAGAAGGAGATCGGGTGCTCAGAACTGTATTTCAAGCTAGAGGGATGCAACCCCACTGGATCGTTTAAGGATCGGGGCATGGTGGTGGCGGTGGCCAAGGCTATGGAGGTGGGGAGTCCTGCCATCATCTGTGCCTCCACGGGCAATACCAGTGCGTCGGCAGCAGCCTATGGCGCCCGGTGTGGGCTCAATACCATTATCGTTGTGCCCAAAGGAAACATCGCCCTGGGCAAGCTGGCTCAGGCGATTGTGTACGGGGCCAAGATAGTCGCTGTCAATGGCAATTTTGATCAGGCACTGGAGATGGTACGCGAGTTGGTGGAGAGGCGACCAGTAACACTGGTCAACTCGGTCAACCCCTATCGTATTGAGGGACAGAAGACCGCCGCCTTTGAGATTGTGGATGTCCTGGGAGAAGCTCCGGACTACCTGTTCATTCCCGTGGGCAATGCCGGCAACATCACTGCCTACTGGAAGGGGTTTGTGGAGTACCAGCGGGCGGGCAAGGCCAGGCGAGTTCCGAAGATGATGGGATTTGAGGCGGAGGGAGCAGCACCCATTGTCAAAGGCGAGCGAGTGACGAACCCTGAGACAATAGCCACGGCGATACGTATTGGCAATCCGGCTAGCTGGAAGGGGGCAGTGGCTGCCCGCGACGAGTCAGGAGGCGCTATTGACTGCGTCAGTGATGATCAGATTCTGGCTGCCTACCGACTCATGGCCTCGAGAGAAGGCATCTTCGGTGAGCCGGCTTCGGCGGCTTCTGTGGCTGGACTTATCAAGTGGTCGCGCCGTCTCGACCTGTCCGGCAAGAAAGTGGTCTGTGTCGTGACTGGCAGCGGTCTCAAAGATCCTGATACCGCTATGAAAGGAACATCACCGTTTCCGGAGCTACCTCCTGAGCTCAGTCAGATGGAGAAAGCTCTCGGTTGGTGCTAGAGGGTCTCTAATTCAACAGGGAGAAGGCGAAGGCGGTGGTTTCGACCGGCCACTCCCATCGAGACCGGGGAGGATACCATGGTTGATCTTGCCAAAGTCGAGCAGGCAGTAGTCTCTCTTATTCAGGCCATTGGGGATGACCCTAACCGTGAGGGTTTGGCGGGAACACCGCGGCGTATTGCGGAAATGTATGCGGAGATCTTCAATGGCATGGACAAAGACCCCAAGCAGGAGCTAGTTGTTGGCTTCGAAGAGGGGCACACGGAGATGGTGGTAGTGAAGGACATCCCGTTCTACTCTATATGTGAACACCACCTGCTCCCCTTCTATGGTGTGGCCCACGTGGGTTATATCCCCAATGCCGATGGCCGAGTTGTGGGTGCCAGCAAACTGGCCCGGGTTGTAGAGATCGTGACTCACCGGCCTCAACTGCAGGAGCGGATGACCACGCAGATTGCCGAAGCCATTGTCGAAGCTCTACAGCCTGATGGCGTTGCAGTTGTCGTTCGAGCGGAACACCTATGCATGACCATGAGGGGCATAAAGAAACCTGGAAGCAACATTGTCACCTCGGCGAACAGGGGTCTCTTCCGCCACAGGGCTGCCACGAGAGCAGAGTTCCTCTCTCTCGTAGGGGGATAGTGGAGACATCCTAGCGGATAGCTTCGATCTCTCGCTTGTATTCATCCAGCAGCGTGTTGTATTGACCGTCCAAGTGGGCTAAGGCTCTGTGCCATTCCTCCTGGAATTGTGGCTGGCTCTCCACGTTGATCTTGGCTCCAGGCGGCAACCCCTGCTGCTGCATTGCCTGCTGTATCCTTAGCTGGAAGTCCTGTTTCAGCATCTCGTAGGCTTGCTTTCGCTGCTGTTCACCCTGCTGCGCATGGTGTTCGAAAATACGCCTGATCTTGGTGTAGACGTTCTCCAGACCGGACTTATCCTTCTTGATTGCCTTGATGGCATCCATGGCCTTCTTGTTGTTCTTCTTGGCGAGTTCGTTCAGTGGGAGGGTTATGTTTCGTAGAAGAACCTCTTCCAGGCCCCTGGTCACGAAGCGCCTCTCTTCTTCTTTGAACTTACCCAGTTCAGCGAGCAGGTTGGCGTCCTCCTTGAAGTATGCTACTGCCAACCTCTGTCCTTCAGGGACGTACTTCCACTGCAGCTTCTCCTCCTTAGAAGGCTCTCCGATCCCCCCGACTCTCTCCATGGCCTTCTCGAAGGCACTCTTCATCTCACCCATATCTTTCCTCCGGGCTCTCGTGCGTTATGCTGGATATTATAGCAGTTTCCTTATGGCGTGCGTTGCCCGTCGAAGGGGCCATTTGGTATAATTGTGAAACCGTGCTCAGGTAGTCAATCCTCTCACTGACACACGTCATCCTGACTGCGAAGTTCCATATGAGGAGGGACATATTGAAGGTTGTCACCAGCGGGCAGATGCGTGACCTGGAGCAGCACGCCGCCGCTGCGGGGCTGCCCTCTGAGGTGTTGATGGATAACGCAGGGCTGGCTATAGCCAGGGCGGTAAAGAGACTGCTGGGCGGACTCGCCGGACGCCGAATACTGACCCTGGTAGGCCCAGGGAACAACGGGGGGGACGGCCTGGTTGCTGCTCGGCATCTGCATGATTGGGGAGCCGATGTACACCTCTACCTTGTGAAGGCACGCGAGGATTCAGATGTCAACTACCGACTTGCTCAGAAGAGAGGTATTCACACTATCCTGGCTGGCCACAGTGACAGCCAGGCTGCCGTGGACAGCCTGTTGGCATCAACGGAAGTGGTCCTGGATGCCCTGTTCGGGACGGGCAAGACCAGGCCTCTGAAGGGTGCTTCGGAAGAGGTGCTCCTGAAAGCCAGAGAGAAGAAGAGGGATGGAAACCTGCGTGTTTTTGCTGTGGATCTTCCCTCCGGACTCGATGCCGATACGGGTGCAGTTGATGTGGCATGCCTGCCCGCTGATTTCACTATCACCCTGGCCTATCCCAAGCCTGGGCTGTTTTCCTTTCCGGGTGCTGCCATGGTGGGCAGGATTGTGGTGGCTGATATCGGGATACCGCCGGGATTGGCTGAGGACATTCTCACAGAGTTGATTACGGCCGACAAGGCGAGATCCTGTGTGCCGGAGCGCCCGTGGGATGCCAACAAGGGGACCTTTGGCAGAGTCCTTGTCGTCGGTGGCTCCGCCAACTACATCGGTGCGGCATATCTTGCTTGCGCTGCAGCGGCCAGAGTCGGAGCGGGATTGGTGACTCTGGCAGTTGCTCGCAGCCTGCAGCATGTCCTGGCCTCCAAAATTGCGGAGGTGACATATATCCCGCTGCCTGAATCAGAGCCCGGTATTGTAGCTGCCGATGGCCTGGAAGCTGTTCGGGCATCATTGATCAACTGCGATGCACTGCTGCTGGGGTGTGGCCTGGGGCAGAGTCCCTCGGCGGCCGAACTCGTCAGGTCAGTGCTTCGATCATCGGCGGATCTACCACCTTTGATTCTCGATGCTGACGCCCTCAATATCCTGGCCAAGAGCCCCAAGTGGTGGCAGGATTTGCCTTGTGACGCGGTGCTCACCCCACATCCTGGAGAGATGGCAAGGCTCACTGGCCTCTCGGTGGAGGAAATCGAGTCCAGGCGTGTGAGCGTAGCCAGAGAAGCAGCTCATTCATGGCAGAAGACTGTAGTGCTGAAGGGAGCGTATACGATAGTTGCTGCCCCAGATGGCAGGGCGAGCATCAATCCTGCGGCTAATCCGGGATTGGCCACTGCAGGCACCGGGGATGTGCTTGCAGGGGCGATAGCCGGCCTGGCAGCCCAGGGGCGCAACCTTCTCGATGCTGCTGTCGCAGGGGTGTATATTCATGGGCAGGCGGGAGAGGTCGTGAGGGAACGGCTGGGTGACGCTGGCATGCTGGCGAGTGATCTCCTGCCCGTGTTACCTGGCGTCATCGGCAGGCTAAGGAAGGGTCGTGTGGATGGAGCAGGGCCAATGGGAGGACAATAGATGCTACTGGCCATAGATGTTGGAAACTCAAAGGTTGCCTACGGTATCTTCGATGGCGGAAAACTGAAGACAGCAGGGATGCGTATTCATCTGATGATCGATGGATGCTGGTGGCTATCGAGAGGTGTGTCTTCAGTTTTCCGCCATCGAAGATACCGTAGGCAACCTTTGAGTT
>JAFNFZ010000090.1 GCA_017885485.1 Chloroflexota bacterium | reverse complement strand
TCATCACCCGATTGTCCGCGAACCTGGCGCTGATCCGGGTGAACTCATACCCCAGCGAGGCAATGACAGGGATGAGCACTATCCGCGACACCACACGCAGCCACAGCGGCTGCTGACCCAGCAGAGCAAACACAATGATAGCGATAATCAACACCGCGAATATGAAGCTGGTCCCACAGCGTACATGGGCCGTGGAGTACTTCCTCACCGCCGCCGTCTCCATGGGGGCCTTGTCTTCATAGGCATTGACCGCCTTGTGTTCCGCCCCATGATAGGCAAAGATGTCCCGGACGTCAGGTATCAGGTTTATCAGGGCCAGATAGATGACGAAGATCGCGATGCGGATAGCGCCCTCCACCAGGTTGCTGACAATGGAGGAATCGCCGATGTAGTTATCAATCACGCTGGTCAGGAACAGCGGGGTCAGGAAGAAAAGGGCTATGGTGAAGCCCAGGGAAGCTATCAGAGTGCCCCACAACAGAGGACCTGCGATCTTCCTGTTCTCCTCCCCCAATGCCTCACTGGCAGAGTCGAACAAGACCTGGATGCCCAGAACAAGGGTCTCCGCCAGGACTATCACCCCTCTGATCAAGGGGATCTTCCTTATCTTCCCCGTATATACCGAGGGCAGGTGCCTCGTGGTCAGCCGCACCTCACCGGCGGGACCGCGTACCGCCATCGTCAGGTGATGTCGCCCTCGCATCATCACCCCCTCGATGACCGCCTGGCCCCCGTAGTGGAAATCCTCTGGCAATCTATCACTCCCCACAAAACGAATAGAGAGCGGAATACTATCCCGCTCTCCCGGAATTCAGATCAGGCCTCAGCCGCCTCAAGACGTTGTCTCAGGTTGCCCTTGTTCCTTACGCTTGTAACGCCTCTTGAACCGCTCAATCCTCCCCGCTGTGTCCACAATGCGCTGCTCACCAGTGAACATCGGATGGCAGTTGCTGCACACCTCGACTCTGATCAGTTTCTTCGTCGCCCCGGTGGTGAAACTGGCGCCACACGCACAGGTTACCTTGGCGTCATGGTAGTAGGCCGGATGAATCTTCTCTTTCATTCTCTCAGTTCACCGAATAAACGCTGACCCTCTTCTTCTCCCTGGTGTCATGCTCAAACTTGACCGCACCATCGATAAGGGCAAACAGGGTATGATCCTTCCCCAGACCCACGTTGTTGCCCGGTCTTATGCGTGTGCCCCTCTGCCGCACAATGATTGTCCCCGCGGTCACTGCCTGGCCGCTGTAGCGCTTAACACCGAGACGCTTCGACTGGCTGTCGCGTCCGCAACGCGTGCTCCCCCCGCCCTTCTTATGAGCCACTCCGTCTGCCTCCCTTTCGCGTGCCATGGCCCAGGCTTATCTCCTTGATGGCCAGTTTGCTGTACCACTGCCGATGTCCCTGCTTCTTGCGGTATCTTACCTTCGGCTTGTACTTGAACACGATGATCTTGTCATCGCGAGCCTCGTCCACAACCTCCGCCGTTACCTTTGCCCCCTCCAGCAGGGGCTTGCCCACCNNAGTCGGTCAACCTCGATGACCTGACCCGGCGAAACCCTGTATTGCTTGCCCCCGGATTCTATGAGCGCGTAAATCTTCTTCCTCCAGATTGCCTGATAACCCTAGA
The DNA here is from genome assembly GCA_017885485.1 of Chloroflexota bacterium. Classification (GTDB taxonomy): domain Bacteria; phylum Chloroflexota; class Dehalococcoidia; order UBA2247; family RBG-13-53-26; genus RBG-13-53-26. The sequence continues at coordinate 2,756 of JAFNFZ010000090.1, read as the reverse complement.
ATCTTACTATTCTCGCCTCTTACCTGTCAAGCTGAGCCAGCAGGGGTATCCTTTCTGCCGGGTTCTCCCCCTGCCCTCTGCAGCCTTCTGCTGCGCCGCCACAACCACACCTCCAGGCAGATGTAGAACGCTGCAATCAGGTAGCTGATGCCTGCAAACACCCACTCTCCGAGCACGGTCATAAGAATGCCAATGCCCAACCACGCCACAATCAACAGCCTCCAGACTGCGCGACTCCCAAGCCTTCTCACTCTACCTCCACCTCAGATGCTCTGTCGCCTCAGAGTAGTTGAGCCTGAGTCAATTGTCAACCACGCGCTAGCGATGAAACACGAGGGCACACCACTGTCAGAGGACTACTAGGGGATGAACGCCGGACTCAAAGGGCCCAGCAACCCCGCACAACGCCGGTACTACGCACCAGAGGCAGGTGGGGAACCCGCCTCATCGGAGCTTCGGAACGCGCAAATGCTCTTACAGCCCCGGTCAACAGTACGCGTTGATGCGGGGCGCGAAACGAGCAGACCACAGCTAAACGATTCAACCCGGTTCAACTCGGAGTTGACCTCCTGCTATTCTCTGTGTGCCTCAGCCCTCTTTTTCAGCCTGGCAATGCCGTAGCGCGTCGCCCAGTAGACCACGAAAGGTCCCGCCAGTACCAGCAGAAGTATCATTTCCCACTGCATTTCGGTGCCTCCTTTCTATGCCTGCACAGACTCGATTCTCCCTAGAATTCGCCGGGATGCTCCGCCTCTTTGGTCCATTTGTTGGACAGCATGATCTTCAGGTTCGAAGGCTTCATCATGGACTTGATCACCACCCACATATCCGGGAGACTGATTCCCGCCCGGATCTTCCACCGCACGGGCTCCAGGGTGTCCACCTGCAGGATCAGGTAGTCCCCCTGGCGGACCACACCCGTGACCTTGGCCTTCAGTTCCGTCTTTCCCAGTCCAGTTGATCTGAATAGCATCTCCGATTGCCCCCTAGAATAGATTCTTCAACCCGATAGATTTGTCCACAACTAACTGTTTGCATTATACCAACGAAATATCCTGTTGTCAATAGATTTGTGCACCTGGCACGCTCTAACTTGATTTGCGGGTGGCCAGGTTGTATAAAAAGCGGCACAGGGCTGTCCGGATAGTACCCAGCGCAGCGTCAGGGGGTGCAGGTGCCATGGGAGACGACCGTTCGCAGCAAGCCTTCGATTACGTCGTCGTCGGGTCTGGGTTTGGCGGCAGCGTCGCCGCCATGCGGCTGGCCGAGAAGGGCTACCGCGTCCTCATTCTGGAGCGCGGCAAGCGCTATGAGGACAAGGACTTCGCCCGCAGCAACTGGAACATCAGGAAGTTCCTCTGGGCGCCGGCCATCCGCTGTTTTGGCATTCAGCAGATCAGCCTCCTCAACGGAGTCATGGCCCTCCGCTGGTCTGGAGTCGGCGGAGGCAGCATAGCCTATGCCAACGTGCTTGAAATACCCGATGACCGACTCTTCGCCGCCCCCGCCTGGCGGCACCTGGCCGACTGGAAGAGCGTCCTCATGCCCCACTACCACACCGCCCAGCGCATGCTCGGTGTCGTTCAGAACCCCAGGCTTCTGGAAGCCGACGCCGCTCTGAAGGAGATCGCCACAGAGCGCGGCCGGGCCCACACCTTTCGGCCCACCAACGTCGGAGTCTTCTTCGGCCCGGAGGGGCAGGAAGTGCCCGACCCCTACTTCGGCGGTGACGGCCCTCCTCGGCGGGGCTGCGATTTCTGCGGCGCCTGCATGGTTGGCTGTCGCTACAACGGGAAGAACAGTCTGATGAAGAACTACCTCTATTTCGCCGAGAAATGGGGGGCGAATATCCTCCCCGAGGCTGAGGTTGTGGACATCCGCCCTCTGACAACCCAGACATCCGACGGCGCCCGCTACGAGGTCGTCTATCGCCGCTCCACCGGCTGGCTGTTCCGGCCGGCGCACCGCATCCGCGCCCATAATGTCGTCGTCTCCGGCGGAGTTCTGGCCACGCTGAAACTGCTCTTCCACTGCCGCGACACAACCGGATCGCTGCCCAATCTCTCCATGCGCCTCGGCGACATGGTTCGTACCAACAACGAGTCCCTCACCGGCGCCATCAGCCGCAGCCGCAAGGTGGACTACTCCAAGGGAGTGGCCATCACTTCGGTCTTTCAGGCAGATGAGGTGACTCACATCGAACCGGTTCGCTACCCCAACGGGTCGTCTCTCATGAAAATGCTGACCTTCCCCATGGCAGCCATAGACGGGGGCCTCCCCGTGACCCTCTTCAAATTGCTCTGGTTTGCCCTGCGCCATCCCGTTGATTTGCTCCGCTTCTATGTCCTGCCCGGCTGGGCCGCCCGAACCACCATCCTGCTTGTGATGCAGACCGAGGACAACCTCATGCGACTGCGACCCGGACGTAATCTCTTCACTCTCTTCCGGCGTGGGCTGGTGGCAGAGCATGACGCAGATAGGATAGTGCCCGCTAGACTTCCCATAGCCGACGAGACCACCCGCAAGCTCGCTGCAAAGACGGACGGCATGGCCGGCGTGAGCACCGGAGCAGCCCTGCTCAATATCCCGCTGACCGCCCATATCTTGGGAGGCTGCCCCTTCGGCCGGGACGCCGCAGAGGGGGTCGTCGGCCTCGACTGCCAGGTCCACAACTATCCCGGTGTGTACGTGGTGGACGCCTCCACCGTGCCGGCCAACCCCGGCATCAATCCCAGCCTGACCATCACCGCCCTGGC
>JAFNFZ010000089.1 GCA_017885485.1 Chloroflexota bacterium | reverse complement strand
CAGGAGTTCTTCTGGTACAACCCCGCTAAGTTGCCCGCCCCCGCTGAGTGGGTCACGATCAAACGCATACGCTGCAAAGATGCTGTCGACCCGGTATGGTGGCTATCCAAGAAACCATTCCCAAAGGCGGACAACAGACGAGTATTAGTACCCTACAGTGATGCAATGCAGAAACTGCTGAAGAACGGATACAATGCTGGCCCTCGTCCTTCAGGATATGTCATATCTGGTGTCTACGGCCGCGACAACGGAGGAGCCATCCCACCGAACTTCCTATCCATCAGCAATACCGATTCCAACAGTACTTATCTGCGAGCGTGCAGGATCAATGGGCTCCGGCCTCACCCTGCACGGTACCCAATTGCCTTAGCACGGTTCTTCACAGACCTGTTGACGGAGGTCGGAGACCTGGTTGTTGACCCTTTTTCGGGTAGCAATGCTACCGGAGAGGCCGCTGAGAAGGCTAGGCGTCACTGGCTTTCTTTCGAGAAGATACAAGATTATGTGGAAGGATCAAGATATCGATTCTCGCCCTTGAAGCCTCCTGCAGGCTCCAAGGTTGGGAGAGGAGGGAACTAGGTATGAGTACTTTCAGAGCCAACGAAAGCAGGTTCGAGAGATCGGGAATTCGTATGCATCACGCTGGCGCAATAGAGCTGGCACTTAAGGCAGTGAATGACCACAAGAATGGCCTCCCTGAGCTAATGAAGAACTCATCTGGAGCCTACCACAGGATCCCTGGTAGATCCGCATTCAAGCACTCGGTTGACGATCGGATCATTGTGCTTCTATTCAGGTCTCCTCGAGGGCGTCGGGGTGCTGCTGTTGGATGCCTGGATCTCGCTGGCATGACGCCTGAGGATATTCGTCTATTCTGCAACTGGTTTGATCCAAACGCCGCTAGCAGGGGCGATCCCTCGGCTGAACTGTGGGGTGGCCATGGCAATGGAGCGAAGTCCTACATGCTCAAGATGTTTGAGAGGAGCTGGTTTGCCACTGTTCGTGATGGCCGATTCACAAGAATGGGTTGGCAGCCAGGAAGTTACGACATAGGCTTTATTCCATCCAAAGCCGAATCAGGAGCGGTGAGGGCGCCTGCCTCCCTGCACCAGCTGGATGAGATTCTTGGAGATACGTTTGGTGCTTCCCTGGCTGCATTGCCGAAGCGTGCCCAACGCATTCTTCGCAAACGCCCTTGTTGGACATGTTTTGCGGGTTTGGGTGCCAGGAATTGGGCAAAGCCCAACAAGATCCTCGGATTGTTGCAGCGAAATCCACAGGCGATCAGAACCATTGAGTACTGCAGCGTNNGCAATGGTTGACGGTCGTCTTGCTGCTTCGGAACGCCCTCTTCGTCTTGAGTCTATCAAACCTCTACCCGGAGGTGAAAAACCATTTGAAGTTGCGGTGCCCAGGATCCTTCCGGATCCAGATGGAGGGGACGTTGATACAACCGTTGGTGGCACATATGAGATGGGCAAGCTGATCATGCACACCTCTTCGGAGGCAATGCGGGGCGCTCTCCGGCATCGGCACATAATTCGCTGTGAGTCGAGTTCCAAGGGTGTAGTTGGCCTGTACGATGTCGAGGGTTTGGCAGGTGGCTATGCCGAACACATATATGGTGAACTCCACCTGGATGCGCTGCAAGAATTTGAAACGAATTTCCGTGCAGAGCCGCACGATTCACCATTGACTAGGGCAGTGAGGCAATGGCTAAGAACGCAGATCGTTGAATATGCCAACCGTTTCTACGAGCAGGCTCGAGACCGTTACACTGACCAAGAAAGGAAGGAATTGCAGGACCTGAACGGAGACATGAATCGTTTTCTGCGTCAGTTTCTAGAGGAAATGGAGGAGATTATTAGAAAACGGGAGAGAGAAGATATCACAGGTCCTGGTCGTGGCGCGCTGCCCGAAGGTGAAGTGACGAGCATTACACACAATATGGGTGAAGGAGTCAACTTGTGTGGTGAGAATGTGAGCCTCTATGTGCGTCTTGAGTTCTTCGACTCCAATGGGAATCGTGTGAGATCTGTTCCAGTCCACTGGGAGAGTTCGAATACGGGCGTGGCATACGCTCAGCTCGGCAGTATCATAACCGGACAAGCCGGACAATGCCAGATATGGGCTGTAGCAGAGAATGGCGTGCGGAGCCCTCCAGTGAATCTGGAGGTCATTCACATCGACAAGATCGAGATAACGCCGGACACTGAAGAGCCACTGTCGGTCGGCAAGAAACGGTATCTCCAATACACTGTCACCTCCAATGGGGAACTTCATGCCGGTGTCAAACTCGACTGGCATTCCACCGATGATCAGTTTGTCAAGGTCGGGTCTAACGTAGGAGTCGTCACTGCAACGGCGGCCCCGGGTTCGGCTGAGGTCTGGGCCTCCGCATTAGGAGCGACATCGGATCGGATACGAGTATCAACTGTGGCTGGGGAGGTCATCATAGAAGAGCAAAGGTACCCCAAAATCCTGCTTAGTGAAATCGATGAAGACCCAGATGCAGAGAAACCGAAGATGCTTGACCCGGATGCAGGCACGGTCGTGCAAGATATCGCGGATCGCAGGAGGAACATCTACTGGGTCAACATGAGGAGCCCAATTGCAGACCAGTTCTACAGAGAGGAAGGAGAGCTCAGTTATCATTCCCCAGAATTCAGGGTCTACCTCGCAGAGAGGTATGCTGAGGTCGTATTTAGGGTGCCACTACGCTTGGGCGAGAAATGGGAACCTGGCGAGGTTGAAGAACTGCTGCGTGACCGCCCAACGCAATATCGCAAAGCCTTGGCGGCGAACTTCCAGGCATGGCTGAACGGCGAGTGGCGTCCCATCTGAGGGCAGACATGGAAGGACACTGGACGATTGACGAGAAGATCCTGGCAGCGGCATCCGATCTGCCCGATGATGGCTTCACTGCAGAGGATCTGGTGGTTGCCACTTTCAAGAAGTTCCCGAGTGATTTCTGTCTCATGGGTTTCGAGCAGTACCCTGACTCTAACAAGGTCCTCACCCAAATCACAACGGCGAACAGAGGTCTTCAGAAAAGGGGGTGGCTGGTACAGATAGGAAAGAAGCGCTATCAGCTGACTGGCGAAGGCCGCAGGAGGATTAGAGCCATCGCACCCGAAACAGGGCCGCAGCGGGTTCGTGCAGATGATAGGGACATAGCTGACATGTTGACAAACTGGCTTCGGTCGGAAGCTATCCAGAAAGCTAAGTCACGCAAGTTGGATGGCATATCTGAAAGAGAAGCACTCGCCTACTGGCGCCTCACTGCTGGTGCTAGTGCTGCCAAGGCCCACAGAATGCTTGCTGTGGCAGAGAGCGCAGCAACTCTCCTTATGACAAATATCGCTTCTGGGCAGCACACCGCCATACATCACACTCGCTCAATATCACCTCAGGAGGCTCAGGGGCTTGCTGATCTCCACTCTTACCTGAAGACGCGATTTCATTACGCTTTGGACTTCCTGAAGAATCAGACCCGGTAGGGCAGAGCATGGCCAGACTCGCATGCTCGACAAATGTCTGAGCATCCGGTAGGACAGGTAAACTGCGGGAGGTGGAATCCGCCTCGGTCTATCGCTCTGGTGGCTCACCCACAATACCATCAGATTTTCAAATATTTGATTATTTGATTGTTTTTTGTGTGGGTATCCAGTCCACTTGTGCAGCATGTGCTGGTAGCCATTTGGTAACAAGAGGGCACAAATGGGTAACACTTGAGTAGCTCTTGAGTGTTGGTGTTGTCGGGATCAAGACTCTGGCTATTGACGGAATCAACATCAACAGCGTGACTGGTACAGAAGCGAATCAATATGGTTGTCTTAGGAGGCGAGGGGTGGATGGGTGGCAGCAGTCTATAGAAGGCGATTATCGTGCGGGGCAGCACTTGACCGAAGTCGATGACAGCAACGGCACACATTGGCATGGGCTGAGACCAGTCTCTACACAAGTCTGGCGATATATTGGCTTCCTGTATCCAAGCCGAATTTGACAGCCTACGCGCTGTGGCCTACGATTCACCCAGTCACTCTGCCACTGGCAGGAGCAGCGGTGTAGTTGGTCAATCAAACATGGAAAGAGGAACCACGGAGGTTCGTTGATGTCTGAATCGGAAATCGTCACTACCGTTGTATCAAGTATCAGTCTTGTCATCTCTGTCACAGCGCTCCTCGCTTCTCGTCACGCGATGGTGAGGCAAAGGATGCTGAACTCGGCAATCTCAGTTGTAAACTGGCTTGAAGAGGTCAGAAACGATCGGCTTCTGTTGTATGAAGTCGAGAGGCAGGGCAGGGATCATACACAATGGTCTGATAGGGAAAAGGAAGCTGCAGAGAAAGTCTGCCGCAAGCTTGATGTTCTGGGAATGTTTGAGAGTCTTGGTTATCTCGACCAACGGCTGGTCGACAGGTTCTATGCCATTCCAGCGAAGGACATGTGGGACATATGCAAAGGCTGGGTCACTCAAAGGCGCTCTGAAAGAGGCCAACAGCTATTCTGGGAGTTTGAGAAGCTTGCAGATAGAGTCGAACACGTCAAGAGGAATCATCCTGCAGTTAAGAAGACTGAGAAGTGGTCGAGAAATCCTAGACACCAGAAGCCTGCCTAGGGAGTTGTGAGCTTGTGCCCGATGGATGGGCCAAATAGGAATTGCACTGATAGTTGCAGATGGCAGTACAGCGATGCAATAGTATGCCCATGCCCAGTCCTGCATAATTCTGCTTGTGGACGTGGCCTCACCCCTCTGCATCCATGCTATGGTTGACTCCATTAGGGTCAAGTGATAGCATCTCAGGTAATTTCCTACACGACAGACATTCCTGCAGCCACAAGCGGGGGCAATGAAGACGATAAGGGTTGTTGGCATAGTGCTGCTTTGCTTGGCTTTGCTGCTGGCTTTGGCAAACTGCTCCGCGGGTGACAAGTCGCCTCCGAGTATACCCACGAACCTGACCTGCACCAGCACATGCAGTGACAACACTCCTACCTTCACTTGGGAAGCTGCCTTTGATGATGATTCAGGAGTTGACCACTATCAGATGAGCCTCGATAGTGGAGCAACAGAGTTCTACATAGGAAACGCTACTGAGTATACAGTGGAGCATGCCCTCTCTGATGGGCCCTATGCATTTTGGGTCGCTGCCGTTGATAAGACTGGCAATAAAGGAACGGCTGCTAGCTTGGTCTTCATCTGCGACACCACCTCTCCGATTACCTCCAGTGTCACTGCTTCGGGCGTGAGCACCTCTAGTGTCGTCATCACATGGACGACTAATGAAGCAGCTACCTCGCAGGTTGAATATGGGATTACGTCTGACTATGGTTCATCCTCTGCCGTGGACAACACCCTAGTCACAAGCCACGCTGTCAGCCTGACTGGCTTGCCCACGGATACGGCCTATCACTACCGCGTAAAGTCAACAGACCCCTGTGGCAATGAGGCTGTATCGGCGGACTACACATTCGCCACGCCTGATACCACAGCGCCAACGATAGCAGAAGTCAGCGCGCTCGATGTCGCAGAGAGCGGTGTAACGGTTTCATGGACTACGAATGAGCCAGCCACCAGCCAGGTGGACTACGGCCTCACCTCGGCCTACGGCTCAAGCACGACGCAACATGACAATCTGGTGACGAGCCACAGTGTGGGCCTAAGCGCACTTCAGCCAGCCACGACGTATCACTACAGAGTGAGATCGAGGGATAGCTCAGGCAACGTGGGCGAATCGGGTGACTGCACCTTCACAACAAGCAAGCCTACAAAGGAGGTCAGCGGTCTCATATCAGAGGACACAACTTGGACGTCAGACTGCACATATGTTGTTACTGCCAATGTGGGAGTTGGGCAAGGAGCGACTCTTGTCATCGAGCCAGGAACGACAGTGAGATTCAACCCGGACTGCTACCTGAAGGCAATGGGGATGCTGAAAGCCATTGGCACAGCCGAGGCCGGGATCACCTTCACCTGCAACAGTAGTTCACCTGCTCCATACCAGTGGAACGGCATCAGGTTTTCAGCTGAATCTGTCGATGCTTCATTTGACGGCGATGGCAACTACATTGATGGAAGCACCATTCAGTTCGCCACTATCGAATACGCGGCATATCCTGCCATCTACATACTGGATGACAGTCCGTTCATATACCAGTGCTTGATCCAGAACAACGGAGTCGGTATCAAGATCCACGGTGCAGAGGGCTACCTCTCCGGCTTTGCTCACCCTGTTGTGAAGCGTTGTACTTTCAAGAACAACGGCGCTATGGTATACGGGCTCGCCCTAGAAACACGAGGTCCCATAGCCCCAACCGTCTTACACAATACCATCTACGGCACTGTCGAGATCGCCGATTGCAGCGGGACATTCCTGTACAATCTCATCCAGTCATCCGACACTGCAATCTGGATCTGGGTGAATCAGTACGTTTCGCCTCCTACTGTGTCGTACAACACCATCCTTGGGACAGCCAATATGTCAGGCCAGGTAGGGGCCATGTTCAGCTACAACAACCTATCCAAGGGTGATTCGGACTATGCCTTTGCCAACGGCGGGGAAAGGGACATTTCTACTCTGAACAACTGGTGGGGAACAACCGATACCGCCATCATAGACTCGTTGATCTATGACCACTACGACAACTTTGAACTTGGGCAGGTGATGTACCAGCCCATTGCCACTAATCCAATACCGGAAGCCCCATGAGGATGCCTCACCATAGGCCTATGGCATCAGTTGAGCATAGTCTGGCACTGCTTCGGGCATTCTTATAAAAGTAGAATTTGCGAGAGTGACACTTAGGCATGCCGACTTGCGTATCAAACTGGCTAGACCGTACCCCCTTGTATGGAGGTTTTCAGTACTATTCAATTCTGTTCAACGAATCACACCAGTATGGATTGATACAGCTTCAGCGAGTCCTCAAACTTCACTGATCTTGTGTAAAGCTCCACCATAGCCAGGCTCTCCCACCTGCCAAGTCTCATGATGTGCAGGGAATCAACTCCACGCTTGGCCAGGATTGAGGCGAAAGTCCTTCTGAAGGTGTGAGGATTGCAGGGTAGGCCAGTCTGCGCTTTCAAGTTCCGCATGATGGTCACTATCCGCCAACGATTCACCCCCCATATGTTCGAGCCATTCGGCTGATACTCGGCAAGCCAGGCTCTGAGATGCCGCTCTGACTGCTCACCTAATGGTGCCAGAGCCTCTTTGTTGCCCTTGCCTACAGTCCTTATGGTACGGTTGCTCCAGTCGATGTCTTTGAAGGTCACATTGGCCAGTTCTGTGAGCCTTAGTCCACTCTCAGTGAACAAGCTGATAATGGCTTTGTCTCTGGCGTTGTCCACCTTGTCTATGAGCAGTTTCAAGTCATCCTGGCTCAGTGACGGGAGTATCTTCCTGGGCACTTTGGGCGAATCCACCTGCCGAATCGGATTCCGCTGTGGGTTGAGTCCAAAGCCAGACCTGGCGGAATAGAGCCAATTGTAGAAGGCTCTCAGACTCCTGTAGTAAGCATGTCTGCCACCACTGGCACACTTGGTGGCTGCCAGGAGATCTGCTATGTCCTGGCCAGTGATGTCGAGACCCACCACCTTGCTGGCTCGCCTCAGATACCCAGCGTAGAACTCCAGTGTGCGCTTGGAGGTGCCCTGTCTTCTCGACCGGAGGAAAGCAGCAATGAGGTTGCGTGGATCGCCTGGAGTGTTAAGTGAATTATGACAAGTGTTAGGCAATCTATTTGGTGGCGGGAGCGAATGGGAGTCGAACCCACCAAGGACATTGAAAATGCCCTTCAACGGATTTGAAGTCCGCGAAGCTCACCGGAGCCTCCTCGCTCCCTCTATCCACGACTAGCTTTCCGCAGGCACCGGGGCAGGCTTCCTGCGGGCAATCCAGGCCAGCCAGATGCTCAGCTCATAGAGCAGTATGATCGGAACTGCAACTATGGTCTGGTTGATGGGATCCGGCGTCGGTGTAATTATAGCAGCAAGGACGAAGGCCAGGACAAATGCCCACTTCCTCTGCCTTCCAAGCCATTGATGCGAGACCACGCCGATCTTGGCCAGGAAGAAGGCAATCACCGGAAGCTCAAAGACCAACCCCATGTAGAAGACTATCTGGACGACAAAGGAGATGTAGTTGCCGATTTTGATATAAGGCTCGATATCGCTGAGGTAGCTGCCGCCGAGCAGGAAATCGAGCGCTCTGGGCAGGAAGACGTAGTAGGCGAAGGCCGCGCCGCCAAGGAAGAACAGGAGTACCGCGGGCAGGAGCAGATACAGATACCCCCGCTCCTTGCGGGTGAGGGCGGGGCGGATGAACATGACCACCTGATAGACCAGAAAGGGCATGGCCAAGACTATGCCGGAGTAGAGGCAGACCTTCATGTAGATGGAGATCTTCTCGGCCACCTCAGTGTAGATGAGCGGAACGCCCTCCGGCACTTCCGAGAGTAGGAAATCGAAGATCTGCTCGGCGAAGACGAAGGAGACACCAATGGTGACAACTAGGACGAGGACAGACCAGAAGAGCCGCTGACGCAACTCCTGGAGGTGTCCCAGGAGGGTAAGGCGCTTTTCTTCTTCGTGCTTCTTCTTGCCGATGGTCTTTGCCGCCTTCAAGACCGATGGGGAAGGGGAAATGGGACGGATGGATGCCGCATCAAGTGCGGCATGACATGGAAGGGGTGCGGATGACCCGCCTGAGGCGGGTGGAGTGAGTGCGAAGATATCTGGGACAATGTACTAGCCCTCTTCCTCGGGTACCTGCCTCTCGGGTGACTCTTTCGCGGCAGGTTCGGCGGGAGTGCCAGGCGGCTTCGATCTATCGCCCGTTGCGCCAGGGGTTGCCCGGGCGGTACTCTTTGGGGCGTTCCTGGTTTGTCGTGTGGCCGATTTGACGGAGGCNNCAACTTCCTTGCCGAGCTCACCACCCACCTCCTTCACCTCGTCAGCCATGTCCTTGAGCCCCCGGTTCAGCTCCGCGGACGCCTCTCTGAACTTGCGCATGCCCTTGCCTATCATTCCGGCGATCTCAGGCAGTCTTGCCGGACCGACGACAATGAACAAAACGATGAGGATCAAGATGAACTCGAAGGGACCAATGCCCAGGAAATCCATTCTACCTCGCGGCAACAGGCAACAGTCTGGCGTTCAGCATTGTCCTGGTCAAGTTACGAACCTAGAGGGGGAGAGGATTGCGGCCCCGCCGTCCTGCGCCTCAACTGCAGAAGCGCAGGATGATGCCGAGGCTCCTCTTCTCTGCGCTGACTAGGCGCTTTAGTTCTCTACTTTCGCCCCACAGCTCATGCAGAACCTGGCGCTGCCAGACATCTTTTCGCCACAGTTGGGACAGAACTTCTCTTTACTCGTCTTCGTCTCCAACTGACCAACGGTCCTTTCGCTCCGGGACTCAGCTGACGAGGCAGGTTCATCGGCTTTATCTTTCTCCCTGCGGAACTCGCGGATGCTTTTGCCCAGGGCACCACCGAGCTGCCCCAGCTTGCCTACGCCGAAGATCAAGACAATGGCCACTACAATGAGGGCAATCTCCAGCCCACCAAGCCTCATAAGCTACCTCCTGTGCCTTTGTTCATACCAGATTGATTCCAAGAAATACGTTCCTGCCTGCTTTCGACCGCGGCGGAGGCACTGCCACCATAACTATGGTTTCCACAGGACATTCTAAGTTCGTTTGACTCTGACTGTCAAACGCTAGCCAGCCTTGTACCCGGCGTCCACAGCCTGCCGGTCTATGCCGGCAGTGAGGAACCTCTCCAGGGGCAACAGAACCTCTGCAGTCGTCTTCCGCAGGTCAATAGCCTTGATGTAGCTGCGGCATTCGGAGCAGGTATAGAGACGATACAATCCCTGATCGTTGGTGAAGTATGAAAGAGCCTTCTGGCTCTGACTGTCACAATAGGGACACTGCATCCGCTGGAAAAGCCATTCAGTGTCGCATCGGGAACATAAGAGCCACCGCCCTCCCCTTTCCTTGTCGAGGAAGGCGAAATCGGGTTTGCCACCGCAGATGGGGCAGGTCTTGCGCCGCCACACTCCCTGATTCACCAGGGCAGACAATGCCTCAGCATGTGTGACCAGGAAGGGATAGAGAGCAGCCTGAACGGTGGCGGCCAGCAACTCCTCGCTGACGCCCTTCTGCGCAGCTATGGACGACAACGGTTGACCCTGATACCAGTCTCGGAAAGCCTGCTCCAGCAGCGAGCGGTCAGAGGCGATCTGATCCAATGCCGCTGCGGCTGTCGGCTCCTGGCCGGTGTGTTCGACGAGGATACCAGCGGCACCACGGAAGAGATGCTGCGCCAGGGTCCAGTCAAGCGACAGTTGATCAAACTTCAGCAGGGGGATGCCCTGGCCCAGTTGACTGAAAGCGGCTTCCCTGGTCAGACCGGGCTGGGGCGCAGGAATACTGCTTCTGCCCTCCATTTGCAGGCGAAGCAGTCTCTCATAGGCCTGAATAACAGAGGGGAGCGAGGCTTCCCTCCGCGCCCACTCCCCCAGTCTTTCCAGTATCCTAGTGTGCCGGCTTCTGTCCCTGACCACCTGGTGCTGTCTTGGCGGCTGATTCGCGGCCAACAACCTCCTTGTACCATTTGCCATGATGGCTCTGGGCATACTCCGCAGAAACCTTGCCTTTGATCATGGACTTGAGCGACTCGGTCATGCGGGGATGGATGGCTCCAAGGTAGAGGTGGACCAGCAACATGGCTCCACCCACAATGAAGCAGAGGTCGTGCACTATGACCATCCAGTCGAATACCTCAGCAGGCAACGTGTCCTTCAGGAACCACATGAAGATGCCGGTGAAGATGAATCCCAGCGCGCTGAAGAAGGCCACCACGGCCCAGAGTTTCTGACCGGTGTTCATGTCGCCCTGTGGCGGCATTTTCTTCTCATCACCACCGAAGTAGTAGTCCGGGGCCGCTTTGAGCCAGGCCAGGTCATCCTTGCCCCAGGTGAAGATCTCTTTCACGAAGTGAAGCGACCGGCCGGGCTTGACGAGTAAGAACAGCAAGGGCGCGGCCACGAAGATGACGGCGGCAATACGGTGGATGACACGGGTGGTGCCCCCTTCAGCAACGCTGCTGAACCAAGGCACATAGAGAAACAGACCGGTGACAGCCAGGACCAGAGCAGCAATGGTTATGGTCCAGTGGAACCACCGTGCTCCCGCACTGTATTTCTCAACCTCATGATGTGTCATGTTACTTACCCTCCTTCTGCCGGACCATCCTGGCACGGGCAACCATGTAGTTCAGCAACAGACCCCCCGCCACCACTCCGACAACGCCGTAGCCGACTGGCTGCAGGATGTCCTGCCACAACGTGATGGACGGTGACACCTCGGGGCTGGCCGGCAGCTTGTGGTCTTCCAGAGGATGGTTGACCACATAGAGCACGTGCAGCCCATCCAGTTCCTTCTCGCCGTAGAGGCGGGCATCCCCACCGAGCTCGTCCACCCGGGCCTGCGCCCTGGCTACCATCTCATCACGATCGCCGAAGTCCAGAGCACCGGGAGGGCAGGTCTTGACACAGGCGGGCTCAAGTCCATTGTCAACACGATCTTTGCACAGGATGCACTTGAACATCTTGGCCTTGCCGGTGAGGCGGCTGCCATCCAGGCGGGGCACATCAAACGGACAGGCTTCGACGCAGTAGCCGCACCCGGTGCACTTCTCACGGTCAATGAAGACGATGCCCTCAGCCGTTTTGTCAACTGCCTTGGTGGGACAGACCTGCACACAGCCAGCATCGGTACAGTGCATGCAGGCCCGGCGAGTGAAGAGCCAGGCCAGACCGTTGCCGTTTTCGACCTCGTTGAAGCGCATCTTCAACCAGGTGCGAAAACTGAGATCGGCCGGATTCTCGTAACTGCCAGTGTTCTTGGTTTCCTCGGCTTCCAGCTCATTCCACTGCTTGCAGGCAGCCTGACAGCCGCGGCAGGCAGTGCACTTGGTGGCATCATAGAGAATCGCCTTAGCCATGAGTCACCTCCAACAGAGACTGCTTCATCATCCTCATCCTAGGCCCTCCTTATGTTGCACAGGAATGCCTTGTACTCGGGGATGGTGGTGTTGGGATCGCCAACGGACGGAGTGAGCACGTTGGCACTGTCACCCGTGGAGAGTCCAGAGTAGCCCCAGTGCCAGGGCATGCCGAGCTGGTGTACTGTGGTGCCGTTCATCTGGAAGGGCTTGAATCGCTTGGTGACCAGGGCGACAGCGTTTATCTCGCCGCGTTTGTTCCAGACGACAACTTTGTCACCATTGGCAATACCCTTCTCGTCGGCCAGTTCTTCGCTCAACTCCACGAACATCTCCGGCATCTGCTCCACCAGCCATGAGGAGTTGCGGCTCATCTGGCCGGCCTGCCAGTGCTCCACCACGCGGTAGGTGGAGGCCACGATGGGATACTCATCCGGCGTTGACTGCTCGTCCGGCCGCCAGATCTTGATGACCGGGTCGTTCATAGTCCCCGAGAGAGGATTGGCCTCGAGCGGGCTTTCCCACGGTTCGTAGTGCTCGGGCAGTGGCCCATCGGCCAGGGAGGCTTCTCTGGTGCCCAGGTTAGGCGCAAAGAGGCAGCCAGCTCCCTCGGAGCGCATGATGAAGGGGGTGTGTCCCCCGTAAACCATGGCTTTGCCGCCGCCGTCCGGCACATCGCCTTTCCAGCTACCGGTGGTATCGCCCACCCAGGTGAGCACGGGATGGTCCTTGTCCCAGGGCTGGCCATTGAGGTCAACAGCGGCTCTGTTGTAGACGATGCGGCGATTAAGCGGCCAGCACCAGGCGTAGTAGGTGTAGAGGCCGATCGGCTTGTAGCCGGCAGCTTCGTCGTAGCCGCCGTTGCCAACATCGGCCGCCCAGCGCCGGGCTGTTCTGTTGCCAACATTGCCGGGTGGGAACATTGCGTCTTTGTTCGCTGTCTCGAAGGCATCGAGGGATGCTTCGTCCACATAGCAGCCGCAGTAGACCCAGTTGCCGCAACTTGTACTGCCGTTGTCTGCCAGATTGGCGAATCCATTGACCAGTTGGCCCTGCTTCTCGCCACTGACGTAGTAGCCGTTGATCTCTTTCAGCACCTTCCGGGGGTCAGCATGCTCGCCCTCCGGAGCATAGTCCCAGGTGAGGCTGAGCACACCGTCACGGTTGGGGGCGGTGGTGTCGTCTTCGTACAGCTTTCTGACCTTGAGCATGAGGTCGTTGAGCATCTCCAGATCCGGCCGTGCTTCGCCGGGAGGATCGGCGCATTTGTCGCGCCACTGCACCCAGCGACCGCTATTGCTGACGGTGCCCTCCTTCTCATAGGACCCGACAGCGGGAAGCTGGAAAACCTCGGTATCGATGGTGGCGGGATCAATGCCCGGCCGCTTCCAGAAGATCGAGGTCTCCGTCTCCCACATATCCGCGCAGACCAGCCAATCGAGCGTGTCCAGGGCCCTGAGTGTCTGGTTGGCATTGGGGCTGCCGACGGCGGGGTTCTGGCCCCAGCACATGAGCCCCTTGATCTTCTCCTTCTTGGCCGGATCACCGTTCTCCATGGCCTCGAAGAGGGCGATATGGGTGTAGTTCTTGCCTGACTTCGGTTTGGGCAGGGAGTGGAAGGCAAAGTCATTGTCCGCAGTAGCAGCGGCACCATACCACGCTTTGAGCAGACTAGTGATGTACTTGGGGGTGTTCTTCCACCAGTTGAGGCTGAGGGGGTCACCGGTCTTGGGCGTGACCCGATCGATGTACTTCAGCAGGGTATCATCCGTATGGACCTGGACATTGAGGTAGCCGGGCAGGATATGCGACAGCAGGGCCTGGTCGGTGGAGCCCTGAACGTTGGACTCACCGCGCATGGCCTGGATGCCCCCGCCGGCTACGCCGACGTTGGCCAGGAGGAGCTGGAGTATGCCATACGAACGGATAATCTGGGCGCCGTTGGTGTGATGGGTAGCGCCCATGGCATAGAGGATGTTCCCGGCCTTGCCGACGGCGCCGCTCTTGGCAAAGGTCTCGGCGACCTCGAGGAACTTCTCCACCGGCGCGCCGCTGATCTTGTTGACCATCTCCGGCGTGTAACGGGCGTAGTGCCTCTTGAGAATCTGGAAGACGCAGTTGGGATCCTGAAGGGTCTTGTCCTTCTTGGCAATACCTTTGGCTCCCTCTGCGAGGGGCCAGAGCACAGGGATGACATTCCCTTCCGTGCTGGCAGCATCCTGGTAGGTCCACTTTGACTTGCCATACGTTCGGTTTGCCGAGTCATGGCCTACGAACAGTCCATCGAGGTCAGGCGGCCCCTTGTAGTCCGGGTGGACCAGGAAGGCCGCATTGGTGTANNCCGCCGATGAAGGCCACATCCGTGCCGGACCTGATGGGGCAGTAGATGTGGGCCTTGGAGGCACTCCGGGTGAACCTGGGATCCACGACGATGAGCTTGGCACCGCGCTCTATGGCGTCGGTGATGTGCCCGTAGGCGGCGGGGTGGTTCTCCGCCGGGTTGCCGGCGATGACCATGATGTAGTCGGAGTTAGCAACGTCGGTCCAGTGGTTGGTCATAACCCCACGGCCGAATGTTTGCGCCAAACTGGCGACAGTGGGTGAATGTCAGATACGGGCCTGGTGTTCCAGATACACCAGACCGAGTCCGCGCATCATCTTGGAAAGGAGGTAGCACTCCTCATTGTCAAGAGCGGCGCCGCCGAGACAGCCGATGGCCTCGGTGCGGCGGGATATGAAATCTCCCTCATTCTCCATCCAGTTGGCATCACGCGTGGCCTTGATCTTCTCGGCGATCATATCCAGGGCCTCATCCCATTCCAGGTCTTCCCATTCCGTGCCCCCGGCTCTGCGGTAGCGAGGCTTCTGCAGCCGCCGCTCATTGTCCGCGCTGAGCTGGCGCATGGAGGCGCCCTTGGCGCAGGCGGCGCCACGGTTCACCGGGTGATCGGGGTCGCCCTCAATATTGACCACCTTGCCGTCTTCGGCAGCCACAAGGAAACCGCAGCCCGAGCCATCGTAAGGGCAGACGGTGTAGCCCTCACCGATGGGCTTGTGCAGGTCCAAGGATGCCTCTGCGGCTGCCGTTTCCGCATCCAGCGCCTTGTAGATCAGGAACCCGCCAGCAGTGGCTGCCCCTGACAGCTTGAAGAAATCCCTCCGGCCTATCTCCACAACCTTTCTCCTCCTTTCAGCAATACTGTCTTACGAATCCTTCGAAGCAGGGACTCCAACGTTCTCTACCGTATCCCGAGGCCGCACAATATGGCCCCTTGTCTCGCGTCAGCCAATTGGGATGCACAGGGTCGCCAAGTGGAAAGCATGAGGCAGTCTCCCTGCCAAGCACAGGGGTTGCGAAGGACATAACAAGAAAGAAGCAGCCGCCTCGAGAACGAGGTTGTCAGCTACTTCTTGTTGCCCTCCTTCGGCTTCCCTTGTTTGAGTGCCTGTGGTCCGGTGCCAATCTGGTCCGCATTACTCCCTAGCTTCGGGTGTGTATTGTACCCCAGTCAAAAATTTTCTGCAAATTCTCGCTGAATTTGAAATCTCAAACCGCCAGATGCTAGAATACTGCCGCCTGAGGAGGTAGTTTATTGCAGGAGCGATTACGGCAACTGTTGGCCGCTTACAAGGGTGAGACAGGGGCTGTTATCCCCTTGCTGCAAAAGGTTCAAGAGACCGTTGGCTACCTCCCCCAGGAGGCGATCGGTCAAGTAGCCAAACTGCTGAAGGTCTCCGAGAGCGAGATCTTCGGTGTGGCTACCTTCTACGCCCAGTTCCGCTTCACCCGTCCCGGCGATCACACCATCAAGGTGTGTTTGGGCACGGCCTGCCACGTGAGAGGCGGGTCTCAGATCATGGAGACCATCGAAAGGGAACTGGACATCAAGTCCGGCGGCACGACCAAGGACTACAAGTTCGGGCTGGAGAGGGTGGCCTGCTTTGGCTCCTGTGCTCTGGCACCGGTGCTGGTAGTAGATGACAAAGTGTACGGGCGGCTGACCACCAGCAAGGCGAAGGAGACTATCGCCCAGTATCAGTAGCCCTGCAGTCCCTCTTTTTTGCCCAGTGGAGAGGCCTATGAGTGAGACCAGGACTTTCGAAGACGTACGGAGTCAAGCTGTAGGTGAATGGGAGGCACTGGAGCACAGCCAGAAGCCTCGCATTTTTGTGGGCACTGCCACCTGTGGCCTGGCCGCAGGTGCCGAAGCGGTGCTGAAAGCGATTGAAGCAGAGCTAGCCCAGAGAGGCATTGAGGCCATCATGATGCAGGTTGGCTGCATGGGCCTGTGCTACTCCGAACCCATGGTAGATATTGTCAGACCGGGGCAGGCCCGAGTCTCCTACGGAGGCGTAACTCCTGAGATCGTCC
>JAFNFZ010000088.1 GCA_017885485.1 Chloroflexota bacterium | reverse complement strand
TGCCACATCTGTATCCTGCGCCAGCTTTGTCCCAGCGCTGCAGAGGGCCAGGAACAGGGGTAACTCCAGGGGGGTTGCCTAGGCCAGAGTTCAAGCGCTACAATCCTCTACGGCCACAACGAACCTTTGAGGGAGATGCGGAGGGGCACAGCAAATGAAGCAGTTCAGAATAGCCATCATCAACATCACCGGCTATATCGGTGGCGAGGTAGCCCGCCTCCTTTACAGCCATCCCGGTGTGCAGATTGTCTCTGTCACCGGTCGAAGCGAAGCAGGGAAGAAGCTGGGGAAAGTGATGCCTCATCTATCCGACATTGACCTTACCATTGAGGCGGAACCCGGGGAGGCAGACCTGGTCTTCTCGTCCCTACCTCACAAGGCGAGCGCGGATACTATCGCCCCTCTGGCCAGGAGGGGTGTCAGGGTGGTGGACCTGAGCGCTGACTTCAGACTCAAGGATGCAGCGGAATACCCGCGCTGGTATGATTTCACCCATCCCGAGCCGGAACTGCTGCCGAAGGCTGTCTATGGCCTCACCGAGCTTCGCCGATCTGAGGTGGCATCAGCCTCTCTGGTGGCCAATCCCGGCTGCTACCCGACCAGCGCCATCCTGGCGCTGGCCCCGGCGTTCAAGGCGGGTCTTGTCTACCCCGATGTCGTCATTGACAGCAAATCCGGAGTATCGGGCGCAGGCAGAACGCCGAGCCTGGGCACGCACTACGCGGAGGCGAATGAGAGCGTCTCTGCCTATGCCCTGGGGGGCCATCGCCATATCCCTGAGATCGTTCAGGAGTTGGGCGCTTTCCATCAAGGCGGGCCGGTATCGGTGACGTTTCTGCCTCATCTTGTGCCCATGACGCGGGGTATTCTCAGCTCCTGCTATGCGCGACTGGTGGAGGGGAGGATTACCAGCGGTCAGCAGGGAATAGACGAACTGAGGCATCTCTATCAGAAGTTCTACAAAGACGAGCCGTTTGTGAAGGTTGTGGAGACCCCGCCACAGACCAAGCAAACCTGGGGGAGCAATCTGTGCCTGCTCTATCCCACCATCGACCTGAGAACCAACAAGCTGATAGTGATCAGTTGCATAGACAATCTGGTCAAAGGCGGTGCCGGGCAGGCGATTCAGAACATGAACCTGATGCTGGAGTTCCCCGAGACCATGGGGCTGCAGGCACTGCCCGTGTACCCGTGACGCNNGATTCGAATTCCCTTGGGGGCATTCCTGTCATGAGCGTCACCTCTGGTTGATTGCTCAACTATTTGCTCAACTCTTCTTCTACGATATATCCCTCTTTGGTAACCCTTGAAGCTCGGCGCACTTACCTTCATTTGACCTTTCCCTCCTCCTTCTTTTTCTTCGGACTCCTTGCCCTGGCAATGGCCCTGTAGTACACAGCACGCATCGAGTTCGCGCTGCGGTACCTCCATTCGGGACGTTCCTGGTTCCACTTGCTCAAGCGCTGTTGCCAGCTCAATTGCTTCGTTCCTTCAACAGAAATGGCTAGGGCATGGACTTTCTCAGATACACCCCTAGGACGGGGCGTCCCGACAGAGGACTGGTGGCGAATCATCCTCCTGGCCATGAGGACTATCAGTCTGGCGACTTTGTACATGTAGGAGGCAACCGAGATAGGAACATCTGCGCTGCTGACGTACACGGTAATGTTCGGGTCAGCCTCATGTTCCCCCGTAAGTGGGTGATGGATAACAACGGTGACCTCATCTTGCTCCACGGGCAGTTCACAAAGCAGGAAGGCCAAAGCCAGTGCCGGGTGACAGTTCAGTCTCCCTGAGACGAGATGAATAACCTCACTCACTGTCAGTTTGCCAAATCGTGTCTCAACCGCCGGGTTCGGGATACTATGAAGATACACCGACCAGATGTGATGCCTTGGAGTGGCTATCCCCATGCGGCCTAGCCACTCCTTCGCTGGGTACCAAATGACCGTGGAGCCAGGCGCACCCAGATGGGCCCCCATAAGAACAAGCTTGGTGCCCAATTCTTCCACTGGGACTGGTTGCTCCAGAGCAAGTGCCTTTCGTACTCGCGCTGCAAGCTTGTTGTAGCCAGGCGCATGTTTGCCGTGTCTTGCATCAAGGCGAAGTGTGCCATGATTCTCTCGAAGCTGTTTTCTCCCCGCTTCCTGGCGAGCCTTTCGGCGACCTCTTCCGAGAATCTTCGATTCCACCTCATCCAAATCCCCTCTCCCGTAAGGTCCCGGCCAAGTTACGTAGCGCAGCACTTTCTGTTTGACCTTTTTGGCGACGACTTCTGCAAGTTCCCTCTCCGTTTCCACTCTGAAAGACACTTCGTGCATTGTGATAACTCTAATAACTGGTTTCATGCTAGATGTTACTCTTCAGATGCATAGAAGTCAAGTAGGAGGTACAGATGACGAGATTAAGAGAACTGAGGGTGGCAAAGGGACTCAATCAAAGGGAGCTTTCAGAGGCATCTCATACACCGCAGGCCATAGTGTCTGCATTGGAACGTGGTGTGTTGAAGCCGTGGCCCAAAGTGGCGCAGAGGNNCTTCCCGCAGGACCGCGAGCGAGTGGTTTCTAGGAACTAGGCAAAACGAAGAAGCCCTGACGCACACCTGCAAGTGACGACGTCAGGGCCAGGAACACAGGAGGTTCCCCCTATGCTCAAGAACGATTCTACCACAATTTGGGCTGGAAACAGAGTGGTCGGAAGGGTACACGAAGGCAAATTCACCAAGCACGTACGGGGCAGCGTCCACATGCTTCGGGAGCCGCGAGCGAGGGCTTTGGATTCGGAGTC
>JAFNFZ010000087.1 GCA_017885485.1 Chloroflexota bacterium | reverse complement strand
TTACCATTGACCATCGAATCCTCATCCTGGTGAACGGCGACGCGAGCGCGGCCAGTGAGTTGCCTTTGATCAAGGATCCACTGGAGAGGTGGGGATACTCTGTCGAGGTCTTTGACCACACCGAACACTACGACCTGGTGAATAACGGCAATCGCTGGTATTTGGAAGATCAGGGCCGCGGTCACGGGGACCTGGACCTGGTCACAGATGGCCATATGAAATACAGCGTGGTGATCTTCGATGCGGGCGATGGGGTCGCGTATGCCGACATAGAAACACCCGAGAGAAGTGTGAAAGAGATGTTTGATGCCTACCCCTTCCTGGGCATAGCCAGGATGGAGAGCGATCTGACCCGGGATGGCAGCACCAACAATGTCTTTCAGGTAGGGACCTCGGGGAAAACCGCCAAGAGCCTGACGGTGAGCAATCGATCCGGGACGTGGGCACTGGAGCCGCTCAAGGGGTATCAGATATGCAGAGCAAGCTGGGGGGCTTTGAACATCTCGGCCAGAACGAGGGATGTAGCCGTTCTGGAGAGCTACGATGACGGGTCTCCAGCGATCACAGTGGCTAATTACTCCAGTGGAGCCCGGGCCATACACTTCGCATTCAAGGACTGGGGGTATCCCGCCCAGGTATCGATGCTAGTGAGATTGATACAGGAGTACTCCGGGATGCCTTATCTGAAACCATACTACTCGCTGGAGATTGACGACTGCGGAGACCCCGAGATAGCCAGTGTGGACTACACAAGCCTGATAGACTGGACGAAGTTGAATCTTGGCGGCTATCCCACCCTGGCTTTCATGGAGTACCTGTTGGATCCCGATCCTCCGGCGAACATCATGGTCTACGGGCAGCATCCCTCCCAGTACTCCAACAACGCTCAATTCAGTCCGAGCAATGTGGAGCTGATGGCTATGCTGAGGTCGTATGAGGACTACGTAGTGGCATCACACGGTTACCAGCACGACGGAGACTGGTGGAGATGGGCTGAAACCTGCATCCCTGTTGAGCCGTATGCGGATGAAGACGGCGACGGGATCAAGAACTGGTTTGACTGGGATATGGACGGTGATGGAGTCACCAACAACACCGACCCGGATCTGGAACTGTACAGCGTGGGCGCATTCATTGAACCGGACATGGCCAGGCAGGAGATGTGGTTCAAAAGAATGAGAGAGGTCCTTGATCTCTACGGATACTCCGACAGCCACGTGCTGATAGCCATGAAATTCGAGTATCTGGACGGATACACGAACAGCCTGGCCAGCAAGTATGGATTCACGGTGATATCGGCAAAGCCAGAGACAGAGTACTACACGATGACGCTGGGTTGGGTAAACGGCACCTACGTTCCGGGTCGAGTTTCGCCCAGTGACCAGGGTTACTGTGCTGATATTGCTCTGGACGATGAGGAACAGGCTCTGTTTTCGAGGAACTTCGTGGATTACGTAGGCGGGTACCCCGTGTGTCTCATCACCAACCACCTCTGGCAGTTTGCCCAGGGGGATACTCCGGGATACGAGCTGAGGGATTCGTACCTGTCCAGCTATGGGATGATGAGGACGGCCGGCTTCGATCTTGTCTCCACCCAGACCGCGGCGAACAAGAACATAGGCTGGCTGTGGACCCAAATGAGCTCCATGCAGGATGGCGCCGGGAATATCGCCCTGACTCTGGATTCATCTTCTTTTCTGGATGGAAAGGCCAGGCACGAGCTGGACATGGTGCTGCCTTTCTCGATCAGAGAGGTCAGGGTTGGCGACAAGTACTGGATCTATGTGAACGGGCAGAATCTGCACTATGGCAAGAGAAGCAACTCCACAGAGACGCTGCAGGGCATCAAGGGGACCTACAACTCCGCGCTGCCCCGCATTTCATCCGTGTCGACTCCAGCCACAGACGTGCTGGACGCCACCTACGACCCTGGCACTGGAAAGATTTCGCTCATGCTAGACGGTTCGTTTCCCACACGGGTTGATGTCAGCAACTTCAACAGGCCCTTTTCTCGAGGCACGACCTCCATAGATGCAAACGGCAATGCGGAATTGACCATTGATCTGTCAGGGGAGATGTCCACGGAATCGGTCAATATGAGCATTGTCCCTTCCTCGGGTACCGTTGATGTCGCCATTCGCACCTGGAGTACCTCAGGCACCTGCTACAAGAAATGGACGGAATCGAGCTGTACTCCGACCACGGCGACTACGCATGTTGCGGGAGACTTGTCCCCCGGCAAGCATTACACCGTCTGGTACACCAAGGGCGGAGGAGTCAGAACGCAACTGGACACCTTGAAAGCCGACGGCTCGGGCCAGATCAGCTTCACCTACGATANNCTTGCGCACCGGGAAAGCGACCTCGGTCAGCAGGTCCTCGGGCTTCGTCTGGCCGGGATCGCTCAGGTAGATCTCGATTCCGGGGCCAACTATCTGGTACCCGTTGGCGCCAATCCATTTGGCCAGCGCGTCCCAGGTGGCTCCTACCTTGTCGAACGGGCCCTTGTGCATCGTGGCGGCTACCTGTGCCGCTTCAACCCGCTTGATGCCCAGGCCCTTGTCATCAGGGCCAGCGGCAGGCATGTCGCCGTCCAGAGGGCAGCGCAGCTCCCACAAGAGCTGCTCCTCAGATACCTGGCCCGGCGCATTGAAGAAGGCGCCCGATGGAGGGCCCGCTGGCACCAGTCCTTTCTGGCCCAGCCAGCCAAACAATGTGCCGAAGGCCTGCTGCACCTTGGTGTATGGCCCCCTCATGCTGATGTAAGCCACTGTCTGCGGTTGGAGATTCCTGATGGCAACATCGATGTGAGATGACATGGTTCCTCCTTTCAATTCCGGACTGGCAAGGACACCGCGTTGATCGTCAGTCTTCGTCAGATTCCACGTCAAAGGAAGGTAGCAGCACGTGATCCTCGCCCCGTTTCTTGGTTCGAGGAGGCAAATCTCGGATTAGCTGGAATGCCCGGGAAAGGACTTCCTTTCCCCTTTCATCACCGACCTCCACAACAATCCCGGCGATCCCCATGTCGAACATCAAGCGGATTTCCTTGTCAGACAGCTCCTGGTGGGNNTGCATGATATCGGCAATGGTCAGGGCGCCTTTGCCTTCCCCCAATTCCATGATCGCCGCATCAACGGGCAGATCACTCATGGCGCTCAAGAGGAATCTCTGGCGTGTCAGGTCCACTTTCAGAATCTTGCCCATGTCCTCCTCCAGCAGTCCTGCGGGAGCCAGGGGTGACTCCAGAGCAATGAAATCCCCGCCCGCTTCCACAAACTGTGGCAGGTCCAGTGGCTCACCTTCACCCAGCCATACTCCCCAGGGGGTGTCACCTGCAGCACTGGAGATCTGCTGCAGAGCCGTGTTATCACCCAGATCGCTCCCGTGAAAAATCAGGCTATCAACCTCGGCCAGATTCAAGCCCGCCACCA
>JAFNFZ010000086.1:1555-4015 GCA_017885485.1 Chloroflexota bacterium | reverse complement strand
GTCCAATCGTAGGGGTTCACTCCAGCATAGATATCGGTAGTCATCCTTGTATCTGACACCTAGAACCTTCATGGCGGCAAGGTCCTGTGATACGCCCTTGTCTACGGCAGAAAGAACGACCTCGGTGATGAGGTCTGAGACGACTGGCCCTATGGGGAGTCCGTTTGTGCATCCGTCGTTTGCACTCTGGAAGAGCTTGTCGAGGCGATTTCCTATCAAGGTGAAGTCATTTCTATTCCCCGGCAATCTGATATGTGCCTTGGAATGGAATGCCCATGCGATACTATGCGTGTAAACAGATGGGTAGAAGTTCTTGATGTCGGTTTTCACTATGTATTTGTATGTGTATGCCTCTTCAACAAGGTCGTTTTCTGCCATTTCGAGCCATTCATATATCATCCTGCCAGCACGGCGGCTGCCAATGTGGCCGGGGGTCTTCGAACTCAGTGGTATAGGAAAGCTGTAGGAGTAGATGCGGTTCTCAGGATCGAACAGGACATCGAGAACGCTGNNCCCATCCTGAAGCGATCTCATAAGCAATATCGCTGTGTACGGTGGGTTCAATTATTGCGAATGTACGGTCGGTGAGGTTGGTTTTTGGAAAATGGACGTCACACACCTGCTTCTCCTTCAGATTGTACGAGCTGCGTTGAGGTCGAGAGTACCTCTTGCCATATCGCGGATGCTTGGAAACGTGAAAGCAGGGGGGCAGGATGTAGGCCTCTGGGAAATAGCCTTCTGTTACGAGCCAATCATACAGATCAGCCGGTTGGAGTTGCCGTGCTAGGGCGTTGGTCTGTCTGCAATGCTTCTGTGGGGCACTCATCTGGTTCACTGTGACAAGGCCGTGGGGCCTGTGAGATTATGGCACGAGAAAGTGAAGTTGAACACGGATGCGCGGCGTTGTGTGATGTTGGGATTATCGCGGTCGCTTCGGGCGGTCCTGGATGTTGAAGGTGTGTACGTGGTCATACCTGGCGGACCGAAAAGGCAAATTCTCGGTGAAGAAATAGTCGAGTAGCGCGTCTGTTTTTGCTAACAGATTGCTAACAGACGCCAGATAACACGGCAACAGAACACGGTCGTTTGAGCACAAAATGGCTGCTAGGTCAGAAGTGGAAGAACACGGATTTGAACGTCAAAACACGTCTCACCACGTCTCCTGACAGACTGCGGAACCGAGGGCCGCTGGTTCGAATCCCTCTAAGCGTGCAATACGCCTTGCTCGAGAGCTGCAACGACGTCGCGCGTTCGCTTCTCTAAGGCTTCCAAAGACGAGTCGTTGATGATCGTGAAATCGGCCATGGCGATCGGCCCGCCTTTGTTGGTCTGTTCTATCTCTGCAGTATCGCGGCTGGCGGCCTCATCCGGCTTCAAGGGACGGACTGCCCTTTGCGTCAACCTCAGATGTCTTGTCTGAGGAGATGCCCAGACCGCAACCACGGTGAAACGTTCGCCATAGTGGTTCTTCAGAAGTGTATATTCCTCCCAAGAATAGAGCCCATCCACCACGACATCCGCTGATTTCAGGAGGGAGTCAATCGTGCGCAGGCTTAGCTTGGCATAGGCTGACATCCCATGCTCTCTTCGCAGTTCTTCCCTGACGCGCCGTTCGTTCTGCTCATTCAGCTCCAAGCCTCTTCTTCTGACTTCCTCATCCGTAATGTCTCCGAATCTCACTCTGGCGAAGCCGAGATTCTCGAACACCCTGGATACCTCCGATTTGCCCGAGCCTGCCATACCAACAATGGACACCACCCTCATCGCTGCTTCATCTCCAAGATACACCTTCAAGTAGCACAGAGAGGTGCAAAGGCAGTGGCTCGAACCGTCCCGTCATCATGGATTAGCCCTCGGCTGAAGACTCCTTCTTATCTCTTCCTCCTCCTGGGCCAGCAGCTCTTTCAGTTCTTCAGCATGATAGCTCTTCACACCGACACCCTTCTCCCTCATATGCACCATGGTGAGCCCAGAGTTAATGATCTGTTTCTTGCAGATCATACAGGGCCCATATATCTTGTCGTGCTCTCCCCGGCTGGCATCATACGCATCCCTTATTCTCTCGCTCGAAATATACATCTCCCCACCGACTATGCTGATGCCCGTCCTTGCGGCATTGATTATTGCATTTTGTTCTGCATGAACACTCCTGCACAACTCGTACCGCTCACCCGGTGGAATCTTCAGTTCCCTCCTGAGACATGTCCCGGTGTCGATACAATGAGCTGTTGTTCTCGGAGCGCCCACATATCCTGAGCTGAGCTCTACATCATCCTTGCTGACAATGATCGCCCCGATCCGCCTTCTCAAACATGTACTCATCTCTGAGACAACCTCTGCCCTGTTCAAGAAGTGCTCTAACCTGTCAGGTCTTTTCATCCTGGGCCAAGTAATGCTCATGAATCACCCTCTTGGCTTAGCAGTCCGTACCCCAGATGAAGCTATTTTATATCACAGGAT
>JAFNFZ010000086.1:0-1506 GCA_017885485.1 Chloroflexota bacterium | reverse complement strand
GGGGGAAAAACATAACGCAAAACCCTTGACTCCGTGACGGAGGGAGGTTGTAAACTTTCGCTGCAATAGATGTCGAGACGCAGGAGTAGTTCCTTTCTCATGACTAGGGAAAACCCAGGCTGCACTACATTAACTAGACATAGACGCGAGCCCACGACCACCCCACTAAGGGGTGGAGTTATACCTACGACCACCTAGCCTCGAAGAGAATCTCTGGGGGGAGATCCGATCTCGTAGTCTTTGGCTCCCTTTTTTGGTTTCCAAATCTCTTGCGTCACACAGCAAGGCCTTCTAGCTCTCAAAGGGGGGTATGAGAACAGCTCAGGAGACTTGGGAAGCCTGCAAAGGCGCCCTTCAGGTTCAGGTCAGCAGATCGAACTTCGAAACCTGGCTCAAGGACACAGAAGGCATTAGCTGCCAGGGGAATCGATTTGTTGTCGCAACACCCAACACCTTCGCCAAGGAATGGCTGGAGAAACGTCTCCAGTCCCTGATCACGAAGGTGCTGGTGGGCATTACGGGGCAGGAGCTGGAGGTTCAATTCAGGATCTGCTCCACCCCAGTGTCTGGCCACGAGGGTGCGGGGTGCACACAACGCAGATTGCCCTCATCAACGGCGAATTCGAGATACACCTTCGCCAACTTCGTCGTCGGTGGCTCGAATCGACTGGCCTACGCCGCCTCACTTGGCGTTGCGGAAGAGCCCGGCCACCGCTACAATCCCCTTTTCATTCACGGCGGGCCCGGCCTGGGCAAAACTCATCTGGCGCAGGCCATAGGAAACGAAGCTTCTGAAGACGGCTTTCAGGTCGTTTACGTCAGCAGCGAGCAATTCACCAATGAATTCGTAACCTCAATCAGAGAGAAGAAGACAGAGGAATTCCGAGGCAAATTCAGGAACGCTGATGTCCTCATCATGGAGGACATCCAGTTCATGATCGGCAAACCGCAGACTCAAGAAACCCTGTTTCATACTTTCAATGCGCTTCATGACACTAACCGCCAGTTGGTCATCACCAGCGATCGGCATCCAACCGCAATGACTGCCATCGAGCCCAGCCTTCGCTCCCGCTTCTCCTGCGGACTCGTGGCGCAGGTTCAGCCACCTGATATGCAGACGCGCCTGGCTCTGCTCAAAGCAAGAGCTGAGGCGCAGCAGGTTCTCATCGATGACACCGTATTGGAGTTCATCGCCCAGCGCTGCCTCGAGAGTGCCAACGTAAGAGAACTGGAAGGTGCTCTAAACGCCGTTCTAGCTCACGCCAACCTGTTCAATCAATGTCCCACCCTGGAGCTGGCACAACATGCTCTCCACGGCCTGGCATCAACGGATGCCAGGCCACCGGCCTTCACGCCGACATCAATACTCAAAGCGGTGGCTGATCACTTCCAGGTGGCTCCGGAATCGCTGAAGGGTCGAAAGCGAGACCGTCGGTTGACCCTGGCGAGACAGATTGCCATCTACCTTGTACGGGAGAAGACCAACTGCCCTTTGCAGGATATCGG
>JAFNFZ010000085.1:456-3516 GCA_017885485.1 Chloroflexota bacterium | reverse complement strand
ACCGACCAGAAGTTGACAGTAACAGCGCTTCTGGCTGGTTGCCACAGAGCCCCTGCTGTGCTAGACTTCCCATCTGTCACTCGAGTCTGCACAGCTAGAAATTGGCGCATCCGGAGGTAATGTCGAAGTGAGCGTATTGCTTGAAACCAATCTACCGCTCACTCTGCTGCATCGGGGCAAAGTGCGGGACAACTATGAACTGGGTGACAAACTCCTCATTGTCGCCAGCGACCGCATCTCTGCTTTCGATGTAGTCCTGCCCTGCGGTATCCCCGAGAAGGGCGCCGTGCTCAATCTGCTGTCAGCCTTCTGGTTTGAGAAGACCGCCCATCTTGTGCCCAACCATGTCATTGAGGTAGTCAGGGATGTCAGACAACTCAACGCCTACCATCCCGGCAGGCGCACCTATCCTGCCTCCCTGGTCAATCGTTCCATGATTGTCAGGAGGGCAGACCGAATTGCCGTCGAGTGTGTTATCAGAGGATATCTTTCTGGATCGGCCTGGGCGGAGTATGCCTCAAACGGCACCATTCACGGGACTGCCGCCCGTGCCCGTATGAGGGAGTCGGAGCGCCTGACACAACCCATATTCACTCCAACCACCAAGGCCGATACGGGCCACGACCAACCACTTTCCATGAGCGACCTCGTAGCGCTGGTGGGGGAATCGCTGGCTGAAGAACTGAAGGAGAGAAGCTTGGCCGTCTATGCCTTCGCTGAACAGTATGCCAGCACCAGAGGCATTATCATAGCCGATACCAAGATGGAATTCGGGTTTCTGGACGGACACCTTGGCCTGATCGACGAGTTGCTCACACCCGATTCCAGCCGTTTCTGGGATGCCACCAGCTACCAGCCCGGCAGACCACAGCCCAGCTTTGACAAACAAATGGTCCGAGACTGGCTGACCGCCTCCGGATGGAACAAGGAGCCACCCGGGCCGATGCTACCTGACGACCTCATCAAGAGAACTTCCCAGCGATACCGTGAGGCCTACCGAAGGTTAACCGGTCAGAGTCTGTAGGGGCAACACAAAGCTGTCCTTACCCTACGTNNCCATGAGTCCTCATTGGCTATGAAGTGTATCACCGTGGCCGCCGGCAATCGATGGCCTCTGGCAGCCATGATCGTCGGCCCTGCTCCAGTGGCTATGGTCCATTCACGTATGGTTCCCGGGAGCGAGTCAATAGAGTAGTGCAGCACCATGAAATCAAGCTCGCGCCAATCATCCAGCACCGCCATGAAATCACCCAGCCCCCTGTCGCCCCTCGAGAAGCTTGTCTCTCGCAGGGTTGTCTCCCAGCGCGACAAATCGCCGGCCCTCTCCAGCAACCGTGCCTGCTCAATCCCCATCAGAGGGGCAACGTCAATGGGATTGCGCAGCATGCTGCCCGCCAGGGGAACAAGCTGCTTGAACCTGTCTCTTATGCCCGTGGGGATGGGTAGCAGCCTGAAACCGGCCCGTTCCAGCTCGTCCGTGGCCAGAAGGCTGGCGCCACCTCCATTACCCACGGCACAGGCATTCAACCCCCGGGGCGGCACCATGCGCAGCAGCGCCACCAGCATATCCACCATCTCATCAACACTATGCACCTTGATGGCGCCAACCTGCTTCAATAGCCCCTCCCAGGTAGAATCCGAACCGGCCAGAGCGCCAGTGTGGGAGGCGGCGGCTCTGGCACCCCCGAAGGTGTATCCACCCTTGTACACCACGATCGGTTTTAGAGACGCCGCTCTGGTCAGCACCTCGCGCAGACGCTTCCCGTCGGAAGTGCCCTCGATGTATGCCGCAATGACCCTGGTTTCAGGATCATCCGCCAGNNTATACGTGGCATTGCTGCCGCTCTGAGAGATGAGACCGACCGGACCGCCCTCCCGGGGGTAATTCATACAGTAGCTCACCTTTGCAGAGGGACAGTAGATGCCCATGCAATTCGGACCCAGGATACGGATACTGTGACGACGGCCGATCTCCAGAAGTTTTGCCTGCAGTCCAATGCCTTCCGGCTCTCCCGTCTCGGCAAAACCGGCCGTGTAAAGCTGGAATACCCTCGCTCCTACCGCGGCGCACTCCTCGAGCACTTGAGGGGTCTCCCGCGCCGGGATGCAGGAAACAACATGGTCCACTGGCGCAGGCACATCTCTGAGGCTCTTGTAGACAGGCAAGCCCCTGATCTCACCACCCCTGGGATTGACGGCGTAGACCTTCCCCTGGTATCCCATCTTGATCAATGGCTCAATATAGAACTCATTGATAAACCATCGCATGGGATCTGTAGAGGCGCCCACTACCGCAATCGATCGGGGGCGGAATATATATTCCAGGTCCGGAGGACTCATATCGACAGTCCTCCATACCAGTTCACTGCCAGGTTCAACCGCACAACTCCGCAACCAGGAGGTCAAGCGCCAGTTCGTCACTCCGCCTGCCCGTCTTGATGGCCGTGTCTGTCTCCAGCAGCTTCTCATAGGCCCTCACCAGGCGCGGCATGGAGTACCGGGCGCTCTGTCGTAGCAGCTTCTCGATTGGGTATTTGGCAGACAGCCCCAGTTGCTCTCGCTTCTGCGCCAGAGAACCCCCCTGGGCGCCCAGCTCCAGGGCCTGGACCATCAAGCGAAGCTGCCGCGTCAGCATGACCATCAAGTACAGCGGAGACATGCCTTCAGCTAGCGATTGATGCATCAGTCTAATGGCTGGCGAGAGTCTCCGCTCCACGATAGCATCAACAATTGGGAACACCGATGACTCTCTGGCATAGCTCGTCACCTGCTGTATGTCCTCCGCATCGATACGCCTATCCCCACAGTAAAGACACAGTTTCTCGATTTCGTTAGCCAGCACCCACAGGTTCTCTCCGGCCAGCCCAGCAAGAAGGCCGACTGCCTGGGCTGAGATCCGACCACCACGCATCTCCAGTCGTGAGGTAATCCAATCCTGCAGTTGCTCACCCTTCAGCAGCGCGAATTCCCTCACCTCTGAGATGGGACGAAGGCTCTTCAGCAATACGTTGTTCTTCGAGACATCGCCATCAATGAGTACCAGCACTGTGCTCGGAGGCA
>JAFNFZ010000085.1:0-367 GCA_017885485.1 Chloroflexota bacterium | reverse complement strand
TCCTCATCTCCCAACCCTCGCTTCAACTCCGTGAGATTCTCTCGAAGAGAGAATTCATCATGCCCGAACATTATGTAAATCAAGGCCGCTCCACCGCTGTCATTCTAGCACAGGCATGTCTGGCGGGCCACGTCCGGGTGTGGTAAGCTGGGTTCACTCCAATATGGAACTCGGTATCGTCGGCTTGCCCAGGAGTGGAAAGACCACACTCTTCAACAGCCTCACCAGGGGCAGGGCTGAAATCCACACCTTCGGACCAGCCGCCCTGGAGCCAAATGTCGGCGTAGTCAAGGTGCCCGACCCGCGACTTCACGGACTGCGGGCGCTTCTGAATCCCAAGAAAGTGGTACCCGCGGAGGTGAAATAC
>JAFNFZ010000084.1:2782-8050 GCA_017885485.1 Chloroflexota bacterium | reverse complement strand
TTCGAGATCGCCGACTACATCATCACCTACTACCAGGCAGAGCCACCTCTGCAAAAGGCCATTGAGAACTTGTCATCATACATCAAGCAGGAGACGCTATCCCACCAGCTCGTCTGTTCCATTCCTGAAGAAGGCTGCCACACCGAAAGCCACCGCATCGACGGCCACAGCATAACCCTCGGCGTGAAGAAGGCAGGCACCACACCTCCCCCCAAGACAGGCTAAGACAATCACCCCCTGAGTCTTGTCAGAACTGTTTTGACAGGGGTGAGCAAACACGGACTTCTGGCCCTTGCCCCGACCTCTCGGTGATCGCGCGACCCGCAGGCAGAAACCTGGCACTCACCCCCACTAGCACCCTGCAAGACCTCAGTCTGTCCCCCCTTTGCATCCAAGCTGAGGTTGAGAGCCTCTGTTGACTGTCCGGTACGAGGCACAGACCTTGACTCCACATCAGACCTAGTCATATGATTCGTCTAGGTACTACAGGACCATAAGAACGAAAGCGTGACAAGCTGGGCTGCTAGCCATCTTGCTGCTGATACCGTTGGGGACACACTAGAGATCCATCCGGAGTCAGGATTCCCGACGCATGATAGAGAAAACGGTCTTAGAGTGGACATACCAGCCAACCACATACTTCGAAGCCCCTTACAGCCATTCGACTTCGGATTACACCATCGCTGTAGAAGACGGCAAAGTGACCGTAACTCTTGTTGCCCCTCAGGACTCTGTGACGACAGACCTCTTGCGAGTGGTTGAGGGTCAAGTTGGGGCAATCTTCGCTGGTAGGCAACTGCAAACTCATCGACCGTACAAGCTTGCAGGTCCAGCAACATATCAACACCATGCCAACGGACGCAAAGATGTAGCCATATCACTAGGTGTTGCCGAAATGGTCGTAGTCGGGAATGAAGTCGACGTAGTCATCAGAAGCGCTTCGGGTGAGATCATTCAAGACACAAAAGCAGAGCGCGTAGCGGAACATGCCCGGTTCCTAGACTTGGTGGCGCAGAAGAGCCCAGATCCGCTCCTCCAGTCGCTTCTGGGCAGTTACAGTGCCGCTGTCAACGATCCAGCGAATGAGTTGGTGCATCTTTGTGAGATCCGGGACGCCCTGGCGAAGCATTTCGGGCGTGATAGCAAAGCACGCTCAAAGTTGAATATCCCAAAGTCTGAGTGGCGACGGCTAGGCATTCTTGCGGACGCAGAGCCTTTGGAGCAAGGCCGACATCGTGGCGAACACCTGGGGGACCTACGTGACGCTACACAGGGAGAGTTGGACGAAGCGCGCCAGATTGTGCGTAACTGGATAGAAAAGTGTGCACTCTCGCTGCCATAGCCACTGCCCTTCACTTCAAGGCAGAAACAGTCGCATTATTCTCCCAGCCGCCGTAGCACAGAAACCTGAACGGGAGGTGACGCAACACCATGAGATACGAGCTAACACTCCACTACCGTGGACAGTTGAGATCCAATGGTAGCCCGACTCACAAGCATGACTTGCGTAGGCACTTTCACTGTCAGTTGAAGAACTACATGAGCAATGAGAGTCGCAGCGCCCTAGTCGAGGAAATACGCAGCCAACTGGAAATCCGCAGGGGTCCGTTTCGCTTCATCCCGATCATAAGCGACCGCATATATATGGCTGCGCAACTCAATATCTTCATCCTGAAGCCAGGTCCCAAGGGGTCCATCGTGACTCTTGGCGGTGATCTGGATAACCGCCTGAAAACCCTGCTTGACTCGCTCAAAGTCCCAGAGGGCAATGCTCTGCCACCTCGCGTTTCTCCAGGACCTGACGAGGATCCTTTCTACTGTCTGTTGGAAGATGACAGCCTGATCACAGGGCTATCAATTTCAACAGACCAATTCCTTGAGCCCAATATAGGTCATTCAGAAGTCGTCCTGACGATAAAGGTTGTTGGTGAAGAAACGGAGTCATTTCATGTAGCAACAAGGGATGATCTTCTAGCAAGGAGGGATTGAATCCGATAATGCACAATGACGCAGAAGGGCCTCCATTGCCACGAATGTTTCAGCGTCAGTGCACCGCAGTCCTATGCAGATTATCTTGATCCAACCGGATGGTGCTTTCGGACAGCCGATTCGTGCACCATACTCCGGACAGTAGTGCAGCCCTTTGCGTCCAAGCTGAGGTTGCGGTATATGGTGTCGCAGAAGATTCTGGTAGGACAAATTACTGCCCTATGACTGAGAATCCGAGAAACAAATGAGCTGGGGCCTCCTGTTCTGGGTGTTACTCGGGACCTTCGCAATCCTCTACTTCGGCTGGGTAGTAAAACGGATGACGGGGTTCAGCGTAGACTGGAGACACCCCTTTGGGCAGAAAACCAAAGAGGTCCCCAGAAAGAACAAGATCGAAGAGTATGACCGGGAGCTTCTCGAAGACATTTGGTATATTGACAGGCGAATATCGGAGGAAGAGAAGAGCGCGAAGGACTTTATGATGGCCTATGACACAGACGAGGATACTATCGAGGCAGTGGCGCAAGCACGGCGGAATGAGGGTAGCCCCATTACAGGCTCCCTTTATTTCTCCAGCAGGGATGCACTTCGCCGCCGGGCTTTCCTCGTTAAGATGGTTCCAGTCTACAAGAAGTTCCCCTTCAGGGTATGGACGCGGTATGTTTCTTTCACGATTCCCCCCGAGACGAATGTTTTTACCGAGGACAGCTGGCTAATCTTTGACACACGTCCGCTTGATAGTGAAGAGCGTGCAGAGTATGCCAAGCAGTGGGAAGCGACTCGTGTGCTGAATGAGATGCCCATCGATATTTACCATATGGCAGGGAGATGGTATCCCAACCGCAAACTCATGAGGTTTGTGGCAAATATGTTGGAGAAGTACGGTGCCGACACTGTGCTGACCAAGGGTCAGGACAACAGAGACAAGGACATGGAAAGAACATTGCTGGGGCAATGGGGAAATCGTAGGCATAGGTGACCTGTTCCCATACTCGTACCACTTCTCAACCTACAGCTGCCACCTTCTGTGGTTCCAGCAGCCAGCGCCTTGTGCAACTTCGGGCTGTCCTCGAATGTCACTGACCTAGACTTGAGGCTCCCAGACCCGCCTGAGCGTGCATGGACCACAGTCCTATGGAGACTGTGGCCTGCCCTAGCTCAACTGCTTCGGTACATTACCTTCGCATCCATCACCTGAAGCCATGTCCCTGCGAACACGACTACTGGCACACATTGCGGATAGCCCTGGCCGCCCGCTCGATGCTGGGGAAGACAGGCACTCCCGCACCGATGAACCTGCGCTCGATCTCTCCACGGCGTGTCTCCGCAGGGCCGTGGGGTAGTACCAGTACCATGGGCTTGACCTTCTTCTGAGCAAAGTCCAGTATTGCTTCGTTGACCGCGTCCGTCACTTCCCTGGGATAGAAGTCCAGAAGGACACCGGCACTCTCATAGACCAGCAGCACATCGATTTGAGGCTCGCCGGCCACCAGTTCCATCGCCCACTCCACCTTCTCCGGAACGCTCTGACACTGGCTCATGTCCACCGGGTTGCCCAGCACGCTGCCCACCTGGCCGATTAGTTGTACCAGTTGCCTCCTGGCCTTCTCCGTCAATGGCGGCACCTCCACGCCGGCAGCAGCACAGGCATCGGATATCAGCACCGATTCCCCACCACCCCCATCGGTGAGGCCACAGATCGCGCCAACGTTGTTTCTCCCCAACCGCCCGAATCTATCCAGCAGGAGCAGCGTGTCTGTCATCTCATCCAGGCCCCGCACCTCGATGGCTCCCGCCTGCCGCAGTGCCCCCGACCAGACCTCGGCGGAGGCTGCCAGCGCTCCAGTGTGGGAGACCGCCGCCCTGGCTCCTGCCGGGCTACTGCCTCCCTTCCATACCACCACAGGCTTCATCTCGGCAGTTGTACGCATCACCTCAAACAGGCGGCGGGTATCCCGCGGCCCCTCCAGGTAAAGGCCGACGACCCTGGTATCTGGATCAACAGCCAGGTACTCCAGGAAATCGGCTGCCCCGAGGTCAGCACCATTGCCCAGGCTAATGCTCTTGCCAAACCCCAGGCCCTGCGTCATCCCAAACTCCAGGATCTTGCCCATGTTCCCCCCACTCTGGACAATCAGCCCTGTCGAGCCCGGGGGGGCCATGATGTTGAACGGCCCGTACGGCATGCCATGCTCCGGGTTATACACGCCGAAGCAGTTGGGGCCGATGATCCGAAAGCCGCCGGCCTTGGCCACCCGTACCATCTCCTCCTCCACATCGACCCATTCCGTCTCGCCCGACTCCGAGAACCCCGCAGTGTAGAAGTAGACCGCCCTTATTCCTTTGGCAGCGCACTCCCGCAGCAGATCAAGCACAGTGGAACGGGGAGTGCAGACAATCACCAGATCAACCGCCCCGGGGATGGAGCTCAGGCTGGGCCATATCCTGCGACCGAAGACCTCTCCCCCTTTTGGGTTCACAGCGTAGACGTCCCCCTTGAAGCCGCGGGATATCAGGCTCTTCAACCAGAGCGACGCAACCTTGTTCGCATCTGTGGACACGCCCACCACCGCGATTGACCTGGGGTGGAAGATACCGTCCAGTTCCTTCAGCTTCTCCCCGCCCAGATCGCTTTCCACTTCCCGTTTCTGAAGCATCGTCAAAATCCGCCAGATCAGGTTCGTTCAACCATGTGTCATGTTACGGCAAACACGGAACAGGAAGTTCGCTATCTGCCAGGGGGCTGGCAGGATTCGAGCACAGAGTTCACTCGGATATTCAACGCAGGAAAGAAGGTCACAGGGCAGATTCACTAGGAGGACGGCCGCAGTATCAGGGTAGCCTGGGTGGTGAAGGTGGACTGCCCCCGAACATACGTGATTGCCACTGTGTCCCCCACATTGCGGCTTCGTATCGCTGTCCTGAGCTGGTCAGCATCCTCTATCTCTGTGTCGCCGAACTTGATGATGACATCGTCGGCCTTCAAACCGGCCTGGTCTGCGGGACTCCCTGAGACCACCTCAATGATCAGCGCCCCATGGTCAACCGACAGGCCATACTCCGCTTTGATGGCCGGCGTCACGCTGACCATCGTTACTCCCAGGTAGGCACAGGATACAAACCCCTTGGTGATCAGGTCATTTATCACCGGAATGGCTGTGTCTGCGCTGATGGCAAAGCCGATGTTCTCCGCATCGGCGGCGATCGCCGTGTTGATGCCCACCACCTGCCCTGCCATGTTGACCAGTGGGCCGCCGCTGTTTCCCGGGTTGATGGCCG
>JAFNFZ010000084.1:0-2735 GCA_017885485.1 Chloroflexota bacterium | reverse complement strand
ATCAGGCCCAGCCTCTCCAGAGAGTCGCTCAGGAAATGGGCATAGGGCAGGTCTCCAGCAGACGGGATCTGTACCACCGCCAGGTCAGTGGCCGCGTCCCTCACCCAGGCCACAGCATCGTACTTGCGCCCGTCGCTGAGATACACCTCCAGTTCCTGGGCGTCCCGGACCACGTGTTCGTTGGTCACAATGAAGCCCTGCGGGTCAATGATCACCCCGCTCCCCGCCCCAGTCTCTGGCACAGGCCGGAAGAACCTGTCATAGGTTCGCTTCTCACTGATGATGGACACCACGGTCGGGGCAAGATTCTCCACCAGCCCAGCCTCATCGTAGGACGGGCCGACTTCATCATCGATATACAGCGGCGTCCAGTCACTGCAGATGGGTGTACCGGAGGCGTCGGCGGGATTGCTGTTGCTGTCAAACAGCGCGCAAGCGGAACCCGTGCCCACTGCCAGTCCCGCCAGCAGAATGACGACCAGAACGTATTTCACCTTGCTCACACTCGAATCTCCCCGATGTCTGTATTCTAGCACTTCCCAGCAGAAACCGACATCGTCATGTCAGCATAAATGGTATTGCCCTTGGACGAATAGGGGAACCATCTCGGCAGAGCAGGGTTCAGGGGAGAACCATGCCCGCCACCGCCTGCGCTGCGTCCCTTGCCACATCGAGAAGAGGCGATGGGTAGAAGAAGAGCACCAGAACCCCCAGACAAGAGACAGCCAGAGCCAGCCGGAGGGCCATACTCGAAGGCACACCCTCCGTTGACGCCGGGGTTCCGAACCATGTCGCCTTGACCACCCTCAAGTAGTAGTAGGCCGAGATAGCGCTGTTGATCACCCCGATGATCACCAGCCAGACCAGGTCGTGGTGCACCGCGGCATTGAACAGATAGAGCTTGGCCAGGAATCCGGCAGTGGGCGGCACTCCGGTAAGAGAGATGAGACACAGCGTCAGTGCCAGCGAGATCACCGGGGCCCGGCTCCCCATACCCGCAAAGTCATCAATAGCATCGCTCTGTGTCTTGTTGGTGATGGCGATGATNNATGCTGCTGTATCCCAGCATTCGCTTTATGTTGTTCTGTGATATCGCTATCACATTGCCCACTGTCATCGAGATCGCCCCGAGCACGGCAAATATCATCGCCCAGTCAGGAAGGATGTCTCCTCCAAAGGCTTCCAGGAACACCCGGAGGATGACGGCGAAGCCGGCCGCCTTGCTGGCTACCGAGAGGTAGGCCGTGACTGTGGTCGGTGCCCCTTCGTAGACATCAGGGACCCACATCTGGAAGGGAACAGTGGCAATCTTGAAGCCGAATCCGCCTATCATGAAGACCACCGCCAGCAGAAGCAGAGGATTGTCCCAGATCCTCCCCGCAGGGAGCGCCGCCGCAATCTCTGCCAATCCGGTTTCTCCGGTGATTCCAAAAACCAGGGCCATGCCATAGAGCAGTATGGCGGACGCTACCGCCCCGAGGAGGAGGTACTTCAGTCCTGCTTCACTGGACTTGGGGTCTTTCAGGAAACCGACCAGCGCGTAGAGAGAGATGCTGGTCAGCTCCAGCGAGACATAGATGGTGATCAGGTCTCTGGACGCCGCCATCAGCATCATGCCCACAACCGATAGCAGGATCAGAGCATAGTACTCTCCCTGGAAGTGGGAGAACTTCGAGACATAGTCTCTCGAGGCTAGGAGGACCAGGATGGCTATACCCGAGAGCAGGACCTTGAAGAATATGGCAAACTCGTCTGCCTTGAGCATGCCATTGAAGATGTTGTTATCCTGTTTGCCCCACAGAGTCACGCTGACCACGACGCTGGCCACCAGAGCTGCAATGCTGGCCACCTGCAGTATCCCCTTCCTGGCGATAACCAGGTCAAGCAGGATAACTGCTATGGCCGTGCCAGCCAGACAGATCTCCGGAGTGAGCAGATGGTAGTTCAATTACGTTCTCCCACCAGAAGTCATCCTCCTCACGGCAATGGCATCGTGGCGACCCACGTATCAATTAGATCAGTCAGAATCCTGGGATAGATACCGACCAGCATGATTACCGCCACAAAGGTGAAGATGTAGGCCTTCTCCAGATTGTTGGCATCTGGCACACCGTCGTATTTGGGCTTCGGCTTCCGGTAGAAGACCCGCTCCAGCATCCACAGTATGTAGCCCGCAGTGACCACAATCGCCAGGGCTCCCAGCAGAGTGTAGATCTTGATGCCGGCAACCGTTGTGCTAGTGAAGCTGCCCAGGAAGACTATGAACTCCGCCGCAAACCCGCTCGTGCCGGGCAATCCCAGGGACGCCAGCCCGGCAATGCTGAACACCACCGCTATGATCGGCATCTGCCTGGCCAGACCGCCCAACTCGGGGATATTCCTCACATGGGTCTTGTCATAGACAAGTCCCACCATGGCGAACAGCAGCCCGGTGACCATGCCGTGGCTGAACATCTGCAGAGCAGCGCCTGTAATGCTAAGATCCGACAGGGCGAAGATGCCCAGCAGTACATAGCCCATGTGGCTCACGCTGCTGTAGGCAATCAGCCTCTTCAGGTCGGTTTGCCGTATGGTTACCGCCGCGCCGTACAATATGCCGATCACCGCCAGTATGACCAGGAGATGGGCATAGTCCCTGGCGATCTCCGGGAAAATCGTCACGCATATCCGGATCATGCCGTAGCCACCCATCTTCAGCAGAGACCCGGCTAGCATCACGCTCACTGCTGTCGGAG
>JAFNFZ010000083.1 GCA_017885485.1 Chloroflexota bacterium | reverse complement strand
CCACCATCTTCCACTCTTCTTTGGTATATCCATTCTCCATGAAGGCGTCGATCTCAGGCAAGACATTGAACGCGATCTGGTATGGATATACCTGGGGCCTGGTTTCCTGTCCCTCCAGGACGAGCCTGGATTGAGCGGTCAGTTCTTCTATGGCGGCTGATCCGGTTCCTGAGACAGACTGGTATGTGGCGATGGTAATCCTCTTGATGGGATTGACCTTGTGTAGCGGGTGAAGGACGACCACCATTTGAATAGTCGAGCAATTGGGGTTGGCAATAATGCCATGATTTTTCGCGATGTCCTCCGGGTTGACCTCAGGCACCACCAGAGGTACGTCAGACGCCATTCTGAAGGCTGCGCTGTTGTCAACCACCACAGCCCCGCCTCTGGCAGCTATGGGGGAGAACTGGCGGCTTATGTCAGCGCCGGCGGAGAAGAGGGCAATGTCGATGCCAGCAAAGGAATCGGCAGTTGTCTCCTTGACCTCCACTTGCTCGTTGGCGACTCTCATCTTCTTTCCGTGCGAACGGTCAGAAGCATAGAGCCGTACAGAAGTCATGGGGAAGCGTCGTTGCTCCAGTGTCTTGATGAATTCCTGCCCCACTAATCCGGTGGCGCCTACTATGGCCACGCTCAGCTTTCTCATTTCTCTTTCCGGCCTCTATAGACCCAGCATGTTGTCCAGGCCATGGGTTAGACCTTTCAGCTCGACCACCTTCTTGATGGCCAGAACTACGCCAGGCATGTAGCACTCTCTGTTGATGGTATCATGGCGGATAGTAAGTGTCTGCCCCGCTGTCCCGAAAATGATCTCCTGATGTGCCATCAGCCCAGGCAATCGCACACTGTGAAGGGAAACACCCTGCAGCTCTCCGCCTCTGGTTCCACTCAGACCTTCCTTCTGTGCTTCTGCATGGAGGAAGGG
Source organism: Chloroflexota bacterium (assembly GCA_017885485.1). Taxonomy (GTDB): domain Bacteria; phylum Chloroflexota; class Dehalococcoidia; order UBA2247; family RBG-13-53-26; genus RBG-13-53-26. The sequence continues at coordinate 7,782 of JAFNFZ010000083.1, read as the reverse complement.
TTTTCCCCTTGCCTCAGCAATTGCTCTGGCAGTGGAGAGAGCGGTGCCGGAAGGCGCATCAAGCTTCTGCTCATGATGCATCTCGATAATCTCAGCGTAGTCAAAATACCTGGCCGCCACCCTGGCCAGATGCACCATAATCACCGCCCCCAGAGCGAAATTGGGGGCTACTATGGCTCCGACTCCATTGGCCCTGGCTAGTCGATCCATCTCCGCCAGAGCCTCCGGCGAGAGTCCGGTGGTACCAATTACCAGGCTGACTTTCCGTTTTGTGGCCAGCCTTGCCACATTCATAGCGGCCTCGGCCACGCTGAAATCCACCACAACCTGGGGTCTGGTTTGTGCCAGGATGGTTTCCAGATCCGGAGAGAGTGGAATGGTATCCTGTCGACCAGGCAGCGGGAGCCTTTCCCCTTCTGCCTTCAAATCGACTGCCCCAGCCAGCTTCAGTTGGGGGTCTCTGCAGACGGCATCCACCACCTCTCTCCCCATCCTCCCCAACGCGCCATGAACCACCACTTCAATCGGCATACTATCTCTATCTCTGGCTCCAATTGCTCTGGTGGGATCTAGCTCCTGGGGCGGTGGTAGCGGCGACCATCGGGTGGCTTCCCTTCGGTGCTCTGCGTATCAGGGTGCCTTCTTGAAGCATGAGGCTGTATTGCTGCACCCTCCGCCCCCTGCTTCGGTGCGCCGTCTGTCTGCGTTGACTCCTGGAATACGGCCCGGCGGGAAAGGCTTATTTTGCCCTGGCGGTCGAGGTCGATAACCTTCACCATTACCTCATCCCCTATTTTGACCACGTCTTCCACACTGGGCACCCGATAATCCGCCAGTTCGCTGATGTGAACCAGCCCTTCCTTGCCTGTGTAGATGCTGTTGACCTCGATATCTCTGGTCAAGTTTTCAACCATGGCAATAGCCTTCTGCGCTGCCTCCGGATCTACCGAGCCGATGAGCACAGTGCCATCGTTCTCGATGTCTATGGTTGTCTTTGTCTGCTCGATGATAGACCGAATCGTTTTGCCACCAGGGCCTATGACGGCCCCTATCTTGCTCGGGTCAATGCTCAGCTTGATCATCCGGGGCGCATATTTGCTCAGATCGGGTCGACTGGTGGCGATAGTCTTCTGCATTACAGCCAGGATGAAGAGGCGAGCCTGGTGGGCATCGCTCAATGCCTTCTCCAGGATCTCGTAGTTCAGACCCTTGAGCTTGGTATCGAGTTGCAGGGCGGTTACCCCGGCCGCGGTGCCCGCTACCTTGAAATCCATATCGCCGTAGGCATCCTCCATGCCCTCAAGGTCAGTGACGACAGCGAACTCACCATTTTCTCCGGTGACCAGCCCCATGGCAATCCCTGCCACCGGCGCCTTGATGGGTATTCCTGCGTCCATCAGAGAGAGGGTGGCGGCGCAGACAGAAGCCATAGAGGTGCTGCCGTTGGAGCTGAGAACCTCAGATACCAGTCGGATGGTATAGGGGAAATCGTCCTCGGAAGGGAGTACAGCAGACAGGGCTTTTTCCACCAGAGCACCGTGACCCACCTCGCGGCGTCCCGGTGTTCCAATACGCTTTACCTCCCCTGTGGAGTAGGGAGGGAAGTTATAGTGGTGCATGAAACGCTTGCTCTCCTCTGCCGAGAGACCATCCAGATGCTGTTCTTCCCGAGTTGAACCAAGGGTAGCGATATTGAGGACTTGAGTCAGACCCCTTGAGAACATGCCCGAACCGTGGGTGCGTGGCAGGAGGCCAACGGCACATTCCAGGGGTCGGATCTCTGTCATGTGACGCCCATCAGGGCGGAGGCCTTTCTGCAGAATGTTGACTCTCAATCTGGCCTTCAGCTTGGCCTCGAAGGATGAGAGGATTTCCTGGCGAGAGTACTTGTCCCCCAGTTTTTTCAGAAGTTCTTCCTTCAAGGTTGATATCGCCTGATCTCGCTCGATTTTGCCCTTGCCAAACACCTCAGACAATTTGTCACCGAGAGCGGCAGATAGCGCCGGCTCCAGCTCAGAGTTGACTGCAGGGACCTGGAAGCTGACCTTCGTCTTCCCGCAAGCGCTCACCAGTTGTTCCTGCAGACTGATGACGTCCTGGTTGATTCGCTGCCCGAACTTTATGCCTTCCATGATAAGCTTCTCAGAGACCTCTTCGGCCCCTGCTTCTACCATTACTATCGCTTCCCTGGTGCCGACCACAACCAGGTCAAGGAGACTTTCTTGAAGCTGGCTGAAAGTGGGGTTGACCAGGAATTCCCCTTTGACGTACCCGACGCGCACAGTCCCTACCGGCCCTGCAAAGGGAATTTCTGAGATGCAAAGCGCGGTGGAGGCACCTATGAGCCCCAGCACTTCGGGCGAATTCTCCTGATCTGCTGAGAGAACGGTAATGATGATCTGAACTTCGTTACGGAAGCCCTTCGGGAAAAGAGGTCTCAGAGGGCGGTCGGTGAGCCGACTGGCGAGTGTTGCATGCTGGGTGGGACGGCCTTCCCTTCTGAAGAAGCTCCCCGGGATCTTACCAGCGGCGTACAGCCTTTCTTCATAGTCTATGGTCAGCGGGAAGAAATCAACAGACTCCCTTGGTTCCTTGTTCACACAAGCCGTGACCAGCACCACTGTATCGCCGTAGCTCACAGTAACGGCACTGCCAGCCTGCACAGCCAGGTCCCCTGTCTTCAGGGTGAGTAGCCTTCGCCCGAATTCCTTTTCAACCTTGTGTGACATAATGAGAACATACCTCCAGACGGGATAGAAATGAAATCGCTATTAAGGGGGGGTGTTGCAAGGCTACCTTCGTAGCCCGAGCTTGGCTATCAGCGCCTGGTATCTTGCCACGTTCTGCCTTCTCAAGTAGCTGAGCAGACTCCGTCGTTGTCCCACGAGCATGAGGAGTCCCCGCTGAGAGTGGCGGTCGTGACGGTGCGTCTGCAAGTGCTCAGTCAGCCTCTTGATCCGTTCAGTCAGAATGGCTACCTGGACTTCGGTCGAGCCAGTATCCTTCTCACTCGCTCTGAACTGCTCTACAATGGCGCTCTTCCTCACCTTCTCCACCTTCTGCTCCAATAATCCTTCTAATCGGCTACATTATAGCATGAGTCCATCAGGGTGCAAAATAGCCGTGGCAAGTGACTTGTCAAGAGCACCTTGCCACAGGCTTGAACCGCGTGAAGGCTGCCCTCTAGTACCATCCGACGGGAGGCTCGATCAGGCCTCTCCACGTCAGAGAAGTCGCTTCTCCAAGAACACCTTGTCATCTCCCAGTGCGTAGAAGTCTGCTATCCGACCCACTGTGGTGTAACCCTGCAACTGATGGAAACGTCTGGTTTTCTCGTATTGCGGACGACCGGACGTCTCAATAATGATCAGCCTTCCCCGGTTCTCTCTGATTCTGGCTTCAGCGAAGGCCATCAGGCTGCGTCCGATGCCCTGCCCTTGCCTCTTCGCGTCTACTGCCAGCCAGTACATATCCCAGGTATCTTTCGTCAGTGGCGTTGGGCCGTAACAGACGTAGCCTGCCACTGATGAGTCGGCCTCTGCCACGAAGATATGGTATCCTGAACTGACCGGCTTTTGCAGATAGCTATCAATAACTTCTTCAGCTACATCCACCTCCTCAGCCGTGAACTCGGATAGGGCCCTCAGAGTTCTCATCACTGNNGCTGCGCCCGAACTGGGAGAAATATCGGGGTTTGGGTTGACCTCCAGAACATTTATGTTCCCTTGCTTGTCCATCCTCATGTCCACCCTGGCGTAGCCATCGCCTACCATCAGTCTGAAGACGGTGACAACAATGTCAGTCATGTGTGCCTCATCATCAGATCCTATTTGAGCTGGGCAGACTGGAGTCGTATGCTGGAAGTAAACGCTGCTTGGGTCCCACTTGGCGGCATAGGTCAGCACTCTGGGCATCGTGCCCGGCAGGGAATATACGATTTCTGAGATGGGCAAGACTGCTGCCTGTCCGTTGCATAAGACAGTGGCGTTGAATTCGCGACCTTCGAGAAAATCCTCAACCAGGGCAGTTCCTCCGAAATGCCTGCTCACCCAGGTCACTCTTTCCAGTAGAGAGCTGTAGTCATGCACCACGCTATTCTCCGACAGGCCATGACTGGCGTCTTCTCGGGGTGGCTTGACAATGCATGGGTAATCCAGGCCGAACGTGGCCAGGATANNCTGGCCTCTGTTTCCGGGCGGTCCTCGAAGCCCTCGAACAGGTTGAAAACCACGTCTACAACCAGGTTTCTCAATGTGCCTGCAGCCTGTGAAAGGGGAGGCCGCAGAGGTACTTCCACTGCGGAATGCCCCAGCTCACTCAGGGCCTGGTGCACTGCCTCGGCATCATCCTTAATAGTAAGGATTGCCTTCTCTTCGCCGACAGCGCCATAGCGCCCGGGAACTGGCTCGTTGTAAATGATGGCTACTGTGTGAGGCACCGCTGACACCTTCGCAACGCCGCATCAAGGATGGCTGATATCAGAGTCCCATGATTCCACCCCATCTTGCCGGCCATTATAGGCAAGTCGCCTGACCTGGGATTGAGTCCCGGCAGGGGATTTATCTCCAGGAAGTATGGCGTCCCATCGGGGGTGACTCTGAAGTCAATCCTTGCGAAGTCGCGGCACCCTAGAGCCCTGAAAGCCGTCAGGGCGGAATCCGTGATACTCTTCAGAATGCTGGATTCCAGCCGAGCGGGGCATTCGTAATCCACCAAGGACTCCCAGTCCCGCTTCACTTCCAATGAGTACACAAAGTAGTCGGTCTTCTTCTTTGGGAGTATGCGCATGATACCTATCACTTGGGGCGGGGAGTTGCCCACTATTCCCACAGTCACTTCGTCACCGGCGATGAATTCCTCCACCATGACCGGCTGCCGGTAGTGCTCCAGCAATTTCTCTGCTATCTCAGCTACTTGGGCGGAACTCACTGCTCTGGAGGCGAGTCGGACGCCCTTACTTGACCCCTCGTGTGCTGGCTTGATGAAGGCAGGGATGGGGAAGCTGCGCCAGTCAGTTTCTTTCAGTTGACTCGCGCTGTTGACGACTTGCCATTTCGGAGTGGCAACGCCAGCCAGGGCCACCAGACTTTTCGTCAGGGGTTTGTCCAGGCACACTGCCAGACACAAAGGGTCCGAGCCGGTATAGGGCATATCAAGCATCTCCAATACTGAGGGTACCTGGGCCTCTCTGCTACGGTAGTTGCCCAGCCCTTCGGCTATGTTGAAGACCAGGTCAACTGTCCCTTGCAGGATGCTGACCAGAAACTCCTTCCCTCCGCCCAGTCTGACCACTGAGTGGGAACGAGCCTCGAGAGCCCTGGCAATGCCCTCGATTGTTTCCAGGGAATCATACTCCTCAAGGTAGTCCTCTGGAGCAGCCACATCTCTGGGGACTCTATCCTTGAGGTCGTAAGACAACCCTATTCTCATCGTCGCGGCTGTCTACCTGAAAGCCTTCTCGTGGTGTCCCTGGACTCGGCCTCTATCTGTTTGCCTTAGGTGGTGACAGCAGGTCAGGAAAGGCAATCTGGGAAGCATTGCCGTTACGCCGCCCATTGTGCCCACCGGCTTTAGCAGTAGCTGATTTTGGAGCCTTGGGGTTTCGGTAGTGGAAGAGTCGCCCCTCGTAGTTCCTGATCAGCAACTCCTCTGCTGTCCGGAGCACCACGTATTCAGGTTGCAGGGGGACTTTGCCTCCCCCATGAGGCAGGTCAACGACGAACGTGGGTATGGCTAGTCCCGAGGTGTGCCCTCGCATTGCCTCAATGATCTTGATGCCGGTTTCCACCGGCGTTCGCAGATGCTCGGTCCCTCGTACCTCGTCGCACTGGAAGAGATAGTAGGGGCGAACCCTGATCTTGAGGAGCGCTTGGCAGAGGCTCATCTGAGTCTCGGCAGTATCGTTTGCTCCGTAGAGCAGCACAGCCTGATTGTTCACGGGCATCCCTGCCCGCAGCAGTCTGTCGCAGGCCAGCGCCGCTTCTGGAGTGACCTCGCGGGGATGGTTGAAGTGGGTGTTGACCCATATTGGCCCGTACTTGGACAGCATCGAGCAGAGCTCGTCATCTATGCGCTGTGGCAGCACCACAGGGAACCGGGTTCCGATGCGAACTATCTGCACGTGTTCAATCTTCCTCAAGCCGGCCAGGACCGTCTCCAAGCGTTGGGTGGAGAGCGTCAGGGGGTCACCACCGGATATGACGACATCTCTGACTCTGCTGTTGTTGCGGATGTAGTCCAGCATGCGGCTGACCTCGTCGCCGGTGTGAACCCATCCCCCGTTTCGCCATTCTCGTTTTCGGGTGCAGTGGCGGCAGAGCATGGGACAGATATCGGTAAGAACCATCAGCACCCGATCGGGATACTTGTGGACCAGACCGGGCACGACTGAATGCCCACCCTCATCGAGAGGGTCATCCATGCCCATGCCGGCCAGACCGATTTCCTTGAATGATGGTACGGCTTGTATCCTGATGGGATCACCAGGATCTTCTGGGTTGATGAGAGAAAGATAATAGGGGGTGATTGAGAGAGGATATTTGGTCGTTACCAGCCTGATCTGCTCTCGATCCTTGGCTGATAGAGGAATGTATTTTGCCAGTTCTTCAACAGTGGTGATACGGTTCCGGAAATGCCATTTCCAGTCGTGCCAGTTATCGTCCGAAACATGCCCGAAGAACCGAACACGGTTCTCCAAGGCCACTCTACCTGGCGGCTCTTCTTCCACCTCGGTTCTGATTGAGCCTGTGCCTGGCGGCTCCTTTTCTGTTGCGCAATCTGCGACTGCCGGCAACCTTTTCATTCTCGCTGATCGCCTCCTTCTTGTCGCTGCCCACCTCGCAGCCACGTGGGGCTTGTGCCACGTGCTCTTCGGTTCGTCAGCTCATAAATATTCATTTCTGCACTTATATAACACCAGAATAACACCATGTCAAGTGGGTTTTGTGCACACATGCAGCACGAAGGGGCTCACATTTTGTTATCATTTTCACAAGCACCTGGTGCCACGCATGCCCCGGTATGTTTGAGTCCGAAGTCTACCTGTCGGCTGACGAAGGGTCTGCGATTTCCATCACATCGCCTTTCCCCTGGCACGTTCGCCGTGGCCACTGCCGTTGGCAGCCGTTGCGCCATGCGCTATCATGTTCCCTGGCCAGTCAGCCAGCGTGCCGCGAGGAACGCAGACAGAGGGATCATTGACCAGACGAAAGAGGAGGAACAGCCTGGGCAGAAGTCTGTCCAGAGTCGTGAAGGAGGCCGCAGGCACGGTGAAGTCAGCATTGGGGCTTGTTCCCGTCCTGGGAACAGCTCTGGGGGCCTTCGATATGACCAGGAAGGCAGTGAGGACGGCAAGGGCCACGAGGCGGGCTGGGCGCACCCTCAGGAGTAAGATCGGGCGCCACTCTCGAAGGACTCGTAGAAGCAGAAGATACTAGCGTCCGTACTCCCCCTGAAGTCAACATCCAGTTCATCCCCTGGCAATGCCCCGCGCCTCCGGCTGCCGTGCTGTGGAGACAGGCTGGTGTTGACGTCACGCCGCCGCCAGGATGGTCTGCACCAAGACCCCGCGATGTGAAGATTCTGAGACCTTTTGTGATTCCAAAGTGAGACCCGTGTAGTATAAAGAGAACATCTCCCGACTGCTTCGATGCCAAGGAGGAAAGACTATGATGCTCCCCACTACTCGTGAGCCTGGTCTCAGTGAGGAACTGGCTATATTGTCGCTACTGCTGGAAGAACCCCTGTCAGAGGCAGATTTGAAGCGAAAACTGCGAGCACCGC
>JAFNFZ010000082.1 GCA_017885485.1 Chloroflexota bacterium | reverse complement strand
GGGGAAAACCAAAGGCACCCAATTACTCCGCGCACAAGTCCCGGAATCGCCTTCAATTCCGCTTCGCCCATCTCATAGACCAGTTGTCCAGCATCCTCGACAGTCCGGCCCTGACTCCGTAGCGCCCGATACAGTGCCAAGTACCGACTGGTCGGAAGAAGGAAGATCAAAAGAGGGTTCTTGTCACCAATGTAGGGAATCTGTGGTATGAGGGCTTCATATTCGCGGCGTGAGTTGCTTATCAGGGCAATGGCTTTCTCCTCACCATAGCGGGAAATGAGGACCCGTTTGACGCGAGCAAGTGATCTATCAAAGTCCTTCAAGAGCCGCGCCTTTCGTGAGACGTAGTTTTCGTGGGTCATTCCAAGTTACTCCGGATTGCAGCCCAGCCCTTGCAGCCCAAGGACACGCCCTTTGGCGTGCCCCTACTAGTTCTACCACTTCCTAAGCTACAGTTGCCAGCCTGAAAGGTAGTTCGAAGGTTCTGGTTCTGCCTATCGTCCAGTATAGCCCACCATTTTATGTCTACTTGCAGAAGTTAGCAGGTGTCTGGCAACACTGTGGCAGGAGCTGGCGGATCACTTGCTGGCTGTTGGCAGACTGGGCTGCAGTGCATTGTCGACCGAGGCACCGCATTCAATGGACCGGTGGCAGTCATGTTCTCATCGGGCATCAGCCCGAAATTTCCTCCCCTTTCCCCAATCGGCCATGTCGAAGGTACGCGGCCAGGCGCTCTCCTCGCGCTTTTGCGATCTGCGCCTGTCTCGTCGCTATCAACCTTTGCTCCAACCTCTTACTCTTGAAGAGCAGCCGCATGAGTGCGTTCACACCGCCTGGGGATCGGGCATCAAACATCCGGTGCTCTTTGTGAAACCTGTAATCTGCCCGGAGCACCATCCCGCTTGTCGCCACCAAGTCGCGGAACGTCCAGGTGACACCACGGGTGCCGAACCGATCGGCAATCTGCCACTTCTCGTCAAGTGCCCGGTCCAGGTCTTCGATCGTCCGGCGCACGGTGGCGGCAAAGACAGGGGCGTCCGCCGCGCTTTGGGTCAGCGCAGCGATGCAGCGCGTGCCGGTCTTGTTCAAGACACCCCGCAAGTACCAGGCGGCCTCCGCCTCCAGCGGCCCGCCGCCGGTGGCGACTACGAAGCCATATTTGCCCCCCAGCGAGGGGCGATGGGCGATGCCCCAACAGCGATCGAGAAATGCCTTCAGATGACAGTCCACCATTCCAGAGGCACAGGTGCCGACGTAGATAACACCATCGACCTGGTGCAGGCGCTGCTTGATCGCCTCATACTCGTCCTTGAGAACACAGACTCCATCCCCGTGGAAATCGCAGAGGTAACACCCCACACAGGGGCCGACACGACGGTCCTGCAACTCGATCACCTCCACCCTGTTCCGGGAATATCGGTGGATGGATTCTGTGACCGCCGCATTGGCCGAGTCCTCTGACAAGCGATTGCCGGTGAGGACCAGGATCGTCTTGTCGCTGGTCTTCGGCGCCGGTGGGTCATCCACGGCAAACCCTGGACCCCGGTACGTGGGCGAGAGATACCTGCGCTCCACCACGGGATAGTGTTTGGAGGGCACATACCCATCGGCCAGAGCGCGGTTGAGCTGCCCAGCCAGGACGCGGCAACTGTCCTCCGTCACCTCTTCGTCGTCCACGTAGCCAAAGAAAGGATTGCCCACGGCAGATACATCCCCAGCGTAGCCGAAGCCCAACTGCTCGCTGACAAAACGCACCCGGTCGAGGATGAAATCATCGTGGGCGCGGGCCGAGGTCATCACTGCCGCCGCGATCTTCCTGCGGAAATCGTATCCCTGTGCAAACAGCTTGTCGAGGAGATACTGCATCTGCACTGGAACGAACAAAACCCATGCGCCGAAGGTCCAGACGACAGCGTCAGCCATCTGCATCCTCTCCACGATCTTCAAGAAAGCTGGCTCTGCCTCGCCGGGGTCGGTGGACAGCTTGGCCTTGGTGACGTCTACGAATTCGTAGTCGTAATCAAGGAAACGGGCCAGGTACTTGGCCGTGCACAGGCTGGCGCTTCGTTTGCGGCGGGGGCTGCCGCATAGAAAGAGCGTCTTCTTCGTCGTCATTATCTCATCCTCCTGGCGTTGGTATCCTCTACCAGGTATTGTGCCCGCGCGGAGAGCTCGGACCGAATCAGTTCGGTCCCGTGGTCGTCCCTAATCACAGGATCGTGTGTTCAGGTGGTGGAGAAGGTACCAGTGTGTGTCCCTCATTCTGGAATGTGCTGCCTTGATCCCGAGAGTCAGCAACAAGGTAGCCAATGGCTTTGTCAATGTCCTGCACAAACTGCCTATCCGTGTCTTGTCTCTGGAGCCAGCGACCTTGTCGAGAGGCTACTGCAAACAATCCTTCTGCGGGCATCCACAACCACGAATGTCACGAAAACAGTTCTTCCGCTCTATTGTAGCTTTCTTCTCTGTTAAGCACCAACGCACTGTGTGGAACCTCAGATTGTGGCAACCTCGCGGAGAAGCACATCTAGGCGGATCGACCCCGCAGGTCTCCTGGAACAAGGTCTACGCCCACGACAACTGGAGAGGCTTGACCCTGCCAACATATACGGCGAATGTCCCGTTTCCGATGCCCTGCCTTTGTATCCAAGCTGAGGTTGGGGTGATATGATTTCATAGCGGGAAGCCTCAAATAGGGGGTACAGCATGGTAGTGGTTACAGGCGCCACCGGACACCTTGGGAATGTCCTTGTCCGGGAACTTCTGTCCAGGAATGAGCCCGTGAGGGCGGTCATACCTGCCGGCGAAGACACCACCTCCCTGGACGGCCTGAAGGTCGAGAAGGTGGAAGGCAATGTCCTGGATCTCAACTCGCTGGTCCGGGCCTTTCAGGGGGCGGAGGTCGTGTACCATCTGGCCGGCATTCTGTTCACTTCGCCCAGAAGGACCAGGTTGTTCTACGAAGTGAACGTGGGCGGGACGCGGAACGTTGCCGAGGCGTGCCTGAAATGCGGCGTCAAGAAGATGGTCCACACCAGTTCCATCCAGGCC
>JAFNFZ010000081.1 GCA_017885485.1 Chloroflexota bacterium | reverse complement strand
GGGTTATCCCCCGCTTGCTGCGGTTTACAATCTCGAAGTGAGCCGTGTGAGGCCGACGATCAAGCTGATAACTATCCACAAAGACGCCCCTCATCGGGTCACCTTTGCCTGGTGGTTCTACTTTGATTACGTCAGCACCAAGGTCTCCTAGCATGGAGGCAGCGAACGGGCTTTGCATCCACGCACCACAGTCAACAACAGCAATCCCCTCCAATGGACCGCCCATCATTGTTCCTTTCTCGATGGCAAGCTACTGTAGGGCTTGGGCAACCTCACTTCTCCACCACTCCGATTCAGGCACAATCTGCATGGTATGGCGTAGCCCAGCAACCGCCGGGGGTGTCCGATGCCCGTGCGATTCCATCCGCGTAGGAGATCTACCGCACTCCGATGAAGGTCATCTCTGCCCTTGATGCCCCTGATACTCCCCCGCATCTCGGGGCCTCTTGTTCTTCTAATCCTCGACCCAGAATTCCATCTGGCAGCATATGTCGTCCTTGCTCTTGCGGGGGGACATCTTCAGCATTCTGTGCTTCATCCTAGGATTGACTGTCCTGCCCACTATCGGCCAGTTCTGTGCGTCCTCGCCACAGGCAAATTTGACTCTGTCTTCATTCTCATATTTCTCTAGCGATTCCACTGTCACACAGCGCACGACGGTGAATATCAGGTGGTTGTTCTTGAACTCCAACGCTATTTGATTGATTCCACCGATTGCGGGGTCCACCTGGAAGACCTTGGCCAGTGCCACGACGTCGTCCCCCTGGATGTTGGCTGCCTTCTTGGTCCGCTTGATCTCGTCCGCTGTAGCACCCAGCCTCCAAACATCCGCTTCCATCTCCCCCGATACTTTCTCTCCGAACCTCTCCCTGGCAACCTTGTTCCAGTGGCGGTCTATTCCGAGGTAAAGCTTGCCCGCAGCATTGTAGAGGCTCACGAGGCATTCCTTGGATAGATCCTCCAGTTTCAGGTTGGGTACGAAGTCTCCACTGTAGTCTTTCAGTTCCTTCACTTGTTCCTCCTTACTTGATTGACGGGCATGTCAACAGGAGCTACCTGAGCCTCTCGATTCAGATCACCTTCTCTCCCTTGAGCTTGGCGATTTCGTCCCAGTTGTAGCCCAGCTCTTGGAGAACCTCCTCGGTGTGCTGTCCGAACTCGGGGCACGGTCTCATGGACGCTGGCGTTTCGCTAAACTTGTATGGCAACCCAACCACCTTTTCACGACCGTAGGTAGGATGGTCCCATTCCTTAATATAGTCGTTGGCTATCGCCAGAGGGTCGTCACATGCATCACGAAATGTGTTGATCGGCGCGAAGGCACAATCGTGCTGAGCGAAGATAGTCATCCATTGCTCCCTCGGCTTCGTGGCAAAAACCTGGTCCAAGATCGGTATCAACTCCCACCGATTCGCTACCATCGCTCGCATGGTCCGAAACCTTGGATCGTCCTTCAGGTGTCCTATCCCCATCACCTCGGACAACATGGGCCACCACTTCTCCGTCTGTATCATGAGAAGCTGAATCCACCGCCCATCGGCGCACTTGTACCAGGTGTACAGCGGGTTCAGCGTATTAGGTCTATCACCTTTAACGAAAGTCATGCCCAAACCAAGAACCTGTGCCAGAGGGAGCGTTAATAGCGTAATGGTAGCGCCAAAAAGAGATGAATCAACTCTTTGNNCCCCTCCCGAGTCGTTGCCGCGCGTGGAGGGCAGACACTGTAGCGAGCGCAAGACACATTGCCGCAGCCGCGTCGCAGACTCCGCCTATGGGGCGCCGGGGCAGGTCGGGGTCACCACCATATTCCATCAAACCGGTCCTTGCTGCCGCCGCAATATCGAGCGCGCCTCTTTCAGTGTCAGCGCCACCCTCCAATCCCCAGCCCGAGGCTTGGGCATACACAATCATAGGATTGAGTTTGGCTATGGTATCATAGTCTATCCCCCATGCTACGGTTACCTGTGGGCGAAAATTGTGCATGAAAACGTCTGATTTCTGTATCAGCTGGTACAGTATCTCTCTCCCTCGTTCCTTCTTGATATCCAGGGTTATCCCCCGCTTGCTGCGGTTCACGGTCTCGAAGTGAGCCGTGTGAGCCAGACGCTCAATCTGATAGGTGGCCGCTACAAAGCCCCTGAACGGGTCACCTTTGCCCGGTTCCTCTACCTTCACTACATTGGCGCCGAGGTCTCCTAGCATGGAGGCGGCAAATGGGCTTTGCATCCACGCACCGCAGTCAACAACAGCAATCCCCCCTAACGGACCGCTCATGACAGCTCCTATCTTGTCTTGAGAGCAGGCAAACGTACGACTGGCACCCGTCTTGGCCCTTTCTCTATTGAGGCGCCAGCTTCAGCGTTCTCCGCTTCAGCTTGAAATTGACTATCCTGCCAACCATCGGCCAAGTGATTCCTTCAACCGACACACCTAACCCAGCCCAATAGGTCGTCACCCACATCCAGACCACCCCTCGTGGCCAGCGCCACCGGTGATCGTTCTCCATCTATCACCCGCTAGGTTGTATTCGACCTCTTCTCAGCTAGCCTCGGAGCGACCTCTGAATATCTAGCGCTTAGCCATCTGGATGTTCGATGTCGCGTCTCATTCTTATATCTCTTTCTCTTGGGCTTGTCAAGCCTACACTGTGCGGTGTCCAAGACATACTATACAGTTCCAGGGGTACGGGTATGCTGAATATGTCAGGAGGGTCATGGAGCTTGTAGGAGTGGCCCGTAGCGCTATCCGGTGGGAGGAACATGAGAAGTGGTACCCGTATCCTTCGCCAGGACGTGGTGATTGACTACAAATGCCTGCGTGCTATCAACCCGGAGGCGGCTAGGAGAGCTGTATTGGAGTACCTGAGAAGTTGTGGCCACAATGTGTCCCGGACGGCCTCTGTCTTTGGCATCAACCGCCCTGTGGTCTATGACATCCTAAGAAAGGAGAGGGAGGGCGATCTGAACGACCGGTCAAAGGTGCCTCATCGCCAACCTAGAAGGACGCCGCAATCGGTGGAGGATAGGATTGTCGAACTCAAGGGCAACATAGGTTTGGGCCCCAAAAGACTGTCCCGCCACCTCAGGCAACATGAAGGTCTGTCCGTCGCTCCCGGCACCATCAGACATGTCTTGCGCCGCAACAAACACCGTACCCAGAGTCGTCTACCCAAGAGGAGGCGGGAGAAAAGGGAACACGTTGACTGGTACTCGGCCAAGCCTGGCGAGATTGTGCAGATCGACCTGAAGCACATCCGGGACCGCAAAGCCCTAAGCAGTGAGCAGATGCTCCACCTTGAGCGATGCCGGATACCGAACTATCAGTGGAGCGCTCTGGACGTGAACTCCCGTTTCAAGCTCATCGCCTACTCCAGAGAGAAGTCCTGGAACAATGGCTTGTGCTGGTATCTTTGGGTCATCTCCTGGCTACGCAGTCACGGAGTCCAATCCCCTATCGTCTTCACCGTTGACAACGGCGAGGAGTTTGGCGGCAAGTCCTGGATGAAAGTCAGGGATCTCCGCAAACTGATCTCTTCCTTCGGCTGCCGTGTTATCCAGAACCACAAGGGGCACTGTGAAGAGAACGCCCATGTAGAACGCTCTCACCGCACCGATGACGACGAGTTCTACATTCCCAGGGTGCTAAACCTGAGGTCTGAGGCCGATCTGCTCTATGAAGCTATGGGCTACATCTACTACTACAACAACGTCAGAGAGCACTCTTCACTCGAATACCGTACTCCCTTCGCCCACCTCAAAGCCCAATTGCCTCATATAGATGACAGCATCCGCTTCGTAGTGCCCATAATGCTGGACAGAGTCTCCATTGACCTCGGACCTTGGTCTGGATACCATCTCTTGGCACAGCACCACACAATGCTTCCGTCGAAATCCGACCGTCCTCGCAGAACCATAGACTGGGAAGAAATACGATTGACCACCCTTCACGCGACCTCTTCCCCGAACTGTGCCCCTCACGGAGTTGAATTCCTGGGGTTAGGCCCAAACAGGATGGCATCACCTAGCCCAGTATTGATCAAGCACAATGCCGCGTCATCCCTGTAGAGGGCTGTTTGCCAATCACCCTGTGAGAGACTTGTCGGCCTCTGCCAGTCGTCCTGAGGCAGTGGGCACCAGCGGGCTTGAACCTCCTCGACACTGCGATCAGTAGTTGGGTGATCGCCGTTTTGTGCTTGGGGAATCGGCACTGCCCGGTTACTGACTCCATGACCAGAAGCTCAGAACAAACTAGGAAGGTGGTGGTTATTCGTAGTGCATCAGGGTTGCCGACATCAGCCGATCTGTCTATACTTCGTCCACTGGGAGTCTCTTGACCGGGAGTGACGTGGGGCTAGACCACGATCCAGTCAGAAGGTCACATTTGGGGGTTCCACGCTCAAAACGGTTGTAGTCCACGCTTGCTGAGCAGGCCCTTTGTCTGGCAGTCAGAAGGTCCATGAGTGAAGCCCTGCCGGATACATCCGAAGCACTGGCACACAAGTCAATAGACTAGTGCGAAGGTCTGACTCCGAGTTTTGCCTATTATCCAGCTCGGTGAGCCATGCAATGATTACACCTCCGGAACCAGCGCCGATCATGGTCGTGAGACCCGCATCACCTGAGACAACCACCCCGTTGGCTGTCCACTGCGGGACACCTGCTGAATCCAGATGCTGGGCGCAAACATTCACCTCTTGGCCTGCGCGCACGTCTGACCAAGCGATGATGGCACCGCCTGATCCATCACCGACTGTGACGGGACTGTGCTGGAACTTCGGACTGGTGCATACAGCGACTCCAGCCGTCCCCCACTCCGGTGTGCCAGCTGAATCCAGCTGCTGGGCATGGATGTCAAACGTGCAGTCGGGGCCTTCTTGCCAAGTGACAATGACCTCGCCGAGACCGTCACCGATCATCACGTGGTCATCCAAACCCGTGGTGCAAACGTGCACGCCATCGGCCACCCATAGCGAGACCCCTGCTGCGTTGACCCTCTGGAGACGGATCTTGTACCGATAGTCGCCAATGCCCTCATAAATGCTTTCATGCCAGGACACGACAGCGCCGCCGGAGCCGTCGCTGATGACAGTGGGACGACTTGCAGCAGTGGCAACGACCACCCCACCGGCCGTCCATTGCGGGGCACCGGACGGATCCACCCTCTGGGCGTAGACGGCCCAGCGGTCCTTGAGGAGATGCTGCCCCACGATGATGGCGCCACCTGACCCGTCACTGGTCATCGCATGTTCGCCCATGTCCGAGGTGCAAACATACACGCCATCGGCTGTCCACTGTGGCACCCTGGCCGAGTCCAGCCTCTGGGCGAAAACGTCACAGATATCGGGGTTGCGATAATCCACCCAAGATATGATGGCACCGCCAGAGCCGTCGCTGACAATGGCGGGAAGCATCTGAACACCGCCGGCGGTGCACACGGGCGTGCTCACGGGTGCATCCGCCGACCATGCCTCAGCTAGCCCGCGCATCAGGACGGGCAGCAACATGCCGGGCGAGAGAATGATCGCGATGAAGACTGACAAGCGTTTCATGATGTCCGGACGTTCCCGCCCTGGAAGGGAGCTACTCTGAGCCATTCATTGTGCTCTCTGCCCCCGCTGTTCCTTGCGTCGGTGCAGCAGATGGCGGCGTCCTACATCGGAGTCGGTGATGATGTCAAGAGCAAAAGTCTGCTCAAACATAGGGCGCTGTCCCATAGTGACTCGCCGCAGGGTCGTTGTACCAGTTCCTAGGTCACAGTCGCCAGACCGAAGGCCAACTCGAAGCTTGTGGTTCTGGATATCGTCCAGTATAGTCCACCGTTTCGGCCTAGAACTCACTCACGACAACTACGCCCCAATTTCCATTGATTTTCCCTCCAATTGCCCCTACAATATGGCCGCGATTGGCTGGGAGATTGACTCCCTATTCCGAACAGAATCAGCAGAGACTCGGTGGGGCGATACCACAATAGGTTGAAGGTGAGGCACCGGCAACCGCAATATATTGTGGCCCGAGTCGAGAAGGCCAGTGTGGTTTCGGAGTCGGCTTCGTAAACCGCGGGTCGGGGGTTCGATTCCCTTCGCTGGCTTTCTTGGTACGTCAGCCGGAGATCCTCGGAGACAGGCCTGTCCGCGCCAGATAGCGCTGCCACCTAACGGTGACCCAGTCCTGCAACTGCTGGACCTTGTCCTCAGCGACACCGGCATATCTTCCCTGCAGCGCCAGGAATTCGCTCACGGGCCTTAGATCACCCTTCCTGGCTATGGCCTGGCTGGCGGCGCTCAGCCGGAAGACTCCGTTCTCCACCTCATAAAGTACATTCCAGCCAGTCTGCACGGACATCTCGCCAATGAGAATGGTGTCACTGAACGGGAAGCCCCAACCAG
>JAFNFZ010000080.1:6694-6864 GCA_017885485.1 Chloroflexota bacterium | reverse complement strand
CGGCCATGATCGAGGACGGAGTCAATGAGACACTGGCTATCGACGCTTCCAGAAGACTCTGACGAGAAGGAGGCCGGTCATGAGAATCGACGACGTGCGGACTGTACTCGTGGTTGGGGCAGGCACCATGGGGCGGCAGATCGCTCTGCAGTGCGCCACCCACGGCTACG
>JAFNFZ010000080.1:0-6602 GCA_017885485.1 Chloroflexota bacterium | reverse complement strand
GGCCACCGGCCGGCCTTCCCGGTTCGCCGCGCTCCACTTCCACCAGCATGTCTGGGAGGCCAATGTGGTCGACATCATGCCCCATCCGGGCACCTCTCCTGAGACGATGGACCTGCTCCGGGCCTTTGCTGAGCGTATCGGGCAGATACCCGTCGTCCTCAAGAAGGAGAGCCCCGGCTACGTGTTCAATGCCATGCTTGGGAGTCTGAACTGGGCTGCCATGGACCTGGTTGTGAACGAAGTGGCCTCGGTGGAGGACGTTGACCGGGCCTGGACGGGCGTTACCAAGATGCTTGTCGGGCCGTTCGGCATGCTGGATTTTGTCGGCCTGGACTTGGCTCTGGAGATCACGGAACGACGGGCCGGGATTGAAGGAGATCCCCAATCCCGGGCACATGCCGCCTTGTTGAAGCAGTATGTGGACAAAGGTTGGCTGGGCCTCAAGAGTGGGCGGGGCTTCTACAACTACGCCTGACCCCCTTCACATGTCATGCCGCACTTGACGCGGCATCCAGGGCCGTCGGGTGGGGCATCGCGCGAAACTTGTCCCCGTGAAAACGGGGAGCGGGAATCCAGGGGTGCTGCACCGTCAGGTCCGACTCAGACCGATCATCCTGTACCGCCCCCTGAGCCATGTCGAGGTTCAGGAACGCACTTTGAGCACTTGGAGAACGAAAGCCCTGTCCGCCTTGGCCACCGATATTCGCTTTGAAGCTGACAACCTGCAGATTCTGCCTGACCAGAGCCCGGCACATATCACAAATTCCCATCAGAACATGGTCTCTTCCTGAAACACCGTTGACTTCCGAAAAATGGCGTGATATTATGACCTCAAATCCAAGATTATTGTACTTTTCCGAAAACCGCTGAAGGAGGGCAAACATGGTTGTCGGGGTAACATCTGATTTGCCAGTCGCAGTCGGTAGTATGCTGAGGCAAGCGAGAACCGCGCTCGGACTCACCCTCAGTCAAGTCGGGGAAGTGGTAAACCTGGCGCCGTCCACCATCTCGGACATTGAGAGCCAGAAGCGACGCGTCTCTGCCGTGGAGCTCTACACATTCGCCAAGCTCTACCACCGCCCCATAACATTCTTCTTTGACNNAAGATGAGTCAAGTGCGTCCTTTTCTGTGCTCCTCCGAGCTGCTGAAGCAGCTTCCGTTCCCCGAGAGACCATAATCGCCTTTCAGGAGCTCTGCAGGGACTACCACGACCTGAAGCAGCTTGTCGGCGCACCGGAAATGCCAAGCCCCCCCGACTATTCAAACTCGAACCTAGCAACGCTGGAAGAAGCCGAGAACCTGGCGGTGACCGAGCGAAGCTTGATGGGTCTCGATGGTCAGCCTATAAAGGATGTCTGTGATCTACTGGAAAACAAGAGGGGGGTCAAGATATTTCATGTGCCGGAGACGGCCGAGGGGTTCTCCGGCGCTTTCGCATGTGACAAGGAGCTTGGAGCTTGCTTGCTCATCAACTCGCTGCACCCTCAGCGGAGGCGCACATTCACTGTTGCGCACGAATATGGGCACTGCATTGCCCATCGAAACCAACTCGCTCACGCTCATATTGACATGGACACTGGCTTCGCGACACGCCGCCCTCATGAACGTTTCGCCAATGCTTTCGCCGCCGCCTTTCTTATGCCTGAACGCGCTGTCACCGAGATACCNNTATCCTTCACTTGGCAACCTATTTCGGGACCAGCTTTGAGGCAACTGGGTGGAGGTTGGTGTCCCTCAGGAAGCTGGCGCGTTCCGGATGGCAAGAGATTCTGACTCAAGGAGTCACCACATCACCTACTGCCAGATTGCTCGGATATACCGGCACAGAGGATCCACCTGACATGCTTCCTCGCCACTACAGACATCTGGCATACCAGGCTTACAAGACGAGACTCATCTCATTTGAGAAGCTGGCTGGACTCCTACGGAGGAACCACTACGAACTCAGGGATGAGCTTGAGGGAGCAACTACGGAAGGCGATGGCTAGATGTCGCCTTTCAGCAGGCCTCTCATTCTCGACAACGATGTGATCTCCAGATTCTATTCTGCAGGGGCCTTGCGCCGTTTCGTGGAGTTGTGGCCTAAGGGCACTTTCTGCATCGCCAACCAAGTGATCGAGGAGGCCTCACGCTGGCCCGCCAAAGGGCAAGCGCTGACATCTCTTCTTACAGAGATGGCTAGTGACGGTTTCGTCTGCATTGTCACACTCGATGAATCATCCGAGGAGCAGATCTCGATGTATGCCAATCTACTCCTCGGAAGGCGACTCGGCCTGGGTGAATCTGCCTCCATAGCCATCGCATATGACAAGGGCTATGCCGTGGCCACTGATGATGGCCTTGCTCGCGATGCCTGTAAGATTCTACAGCCCCGGGTCGCCACCTTCGGAACGGGTGACCTCCTGAAGGTGGCGGTCCTTGATGGTCTAATCACACAGATAGAAAGCAACTCTGTACACGCCAAGATACGGCGCTCGGTTGACGACTAACGGGCTGACCCTTGCCTCGATTCTAACTCAAAGCGCTCACCACCATAATTTCGCCGCACTCTGCATCGCCGCCAGTATGCTCCTTGCCTTGTATCCAAGCTGAAGTTCTGGTGATATAATGTCGCGGAAGACTCTCTGGTTGCCAAGGATCCCTTATGGAGCCATGAGGAGGAGACATCGGGCTGCTGGTTGCCTTGCATGTCCCCCGAATCGAGGGCGTGCGAATGCTGGAGAGATTCTACTGGATCACGAGCGACGCAGCATCCGCGCGATCAGGATGACCGAGCAGTGCCCACGGCAGATTTGCGCTTCGCCATCAAAACGGAAGACCTATGAGTAAAGGAAAAGCATCCTCCCCTAACACGGCCATGCCACTATCAGGCATCAGAGACAACTATCAACGTGGCACTGTTGGCGATTTCCTCAGGGGCAAGATTCAGCAGGGCTCGATGCTCTCTATTGTTTCGGCATACTTCACGATATATGCCTTTGAAGCTCTGAAAGAGAGCCTGACCTCTATCGAGAGCCTCAAGTTCCTGTTTGGGGAACCCCGGTTCGTCAAGGCGCTTGACCCAGACCGTTCAGACAAGAAGGCATTCAGAATCGACGACGACACGCTCGAGCTAGCGAACCACCTTCAACAGAAACGCGTCGCCACAGAGTGCGCCGACTGGATTGAGCACAAGGTTGAGATTCGGTCCATCAGGCAATCCAACCTCCTCCACGGCAAGATGTACCACATAGCTCACGGAGAGGTTGAGCATGCCATCATGGGCAGCTCCAATTTCACCGTCCGAGGGCTTGGCCTGGGTTCGACCGCAAACAACATCGAGTTGAACCTCGAGGTTGACAGCGGCCGCGACCGCCGTGATCTCAAGGCCTGGTTCGATGAACTCTGGAACGACACCGACCTGGTTCAAGATGTGAAACAGGACGTACTCCTATATCTCCAGCAGCTCTACCAGAATCATGCACCGGAGTTCATCTACTACAAGACTCTCTTCCATCTCTTCGAGCAATATCTTGACGATCAGGCCAGAGCCGAATTGCTCAGCGAGAAGAGCCAGATAGTAGACACTGACATCTGGAACTATCTCTTTGAGTTCCAGAAGGACGGCGTCAAGGGGGCAATCAACAAGATTCTGAAGCACAACGGCTGCATCATTGCAGACAGCGTTGGCCTTGGAAAGACCTTCGAGGCGCTCGGCGTCATCAAGTACTTCGAGCTGCTCAATTCCAAGGTGCTGGTCCTTTGTCCGAAGAAACTCCGCGAGAACTGGACAGTGTACCAGGCACAGAACAACAGCGAGCTCAACCTCTTTGTCAACGATCGCTTCTCCTACACGGTCCTGTCGCATACCGACCTCAGCCGCGACGGTGGCCGGAGCGGTGACATCAATCTGGCCACAGTCAACTGGGGCAACTATGACCTAGTGGTCATCGATGAATCACACAACTTCCGCAACAACATCAAGGGAAAACGGGATGAAGATGGTGTTGTTGTCCGCAAGAGTCGCTATGAGCGTTTGATGCAGGATATTATCAAGTCCGGTGTCAGAACCAAGGTGCTCTTGATCTCAGCCACACCTGTCAATAACGACCTGAAAGACCTGCGCAACCAACTGTACTTCCTGACGGAGGAAAAAGAAGACGCCTTCAACGAGTCATTGGGCATCGCCAATCTGCGTGATACCCTGGCTGCCGCGCAACGCACCTTCACTGAGTGGACCAAGAAGAACAAAGCCCACCAAACCAGTGAACTCATGGAGCGCCTCAGCTCCGCCTTCTTCAAGCTGCTTGATGAGCTCACCATCGCCCGTTCGCGTAAGCACATTCAAAGATACTATGCGGACACCGTAGCCCAACTCGGCGGATTTCCCGAAAGGGCGAAGCCTGTATCACTGGTGGCCGAGATCGACAAGAAAGGCCGTTTCATGTCCTACGACAGGCTTAATGATGAAATCTCAAAATACCGGCTCTCGCTCTTCAATCCTTCTAAGTACGTATTGCCTGAGTATCGAGCCGAGTATGACCCGACCGCTATCGCGAACTTCAGGCAAAGCGACCGCGAGAACTTCCTCATTGGCATGATGAAGGTGAACTTCCTCAAGCGCCTTGAGAGCTCGGTGCATTCCTTCGCTGCCACGATGAAACGGACAATAGACAAGATCGAAGCCCTCCAACAGCACATCGAACGTTTCCAGAGGCTCCGTTCCGAGAACCCCGAGTTGGATTTCGATGATCTTGCCATTGAGTCATTCGAGGACGAGGACCTGCAGCGGGCGATGCAGGTTGGAGAGAAATTCACCTACCAGATGTCCCACCTTGACTTGGAGAGATGGAAGAAGGACCTCAAACAGGATCTTGATGGCCTTAATATGCTCTACCTGTCTGCCATCGATGTCTCCGTCGCCCGGGATGCCAAGCTGGCACAACTGAAGGCCTTGATTGCCAACAAGGCCAAACACCCAACCTCAGACAAAAAGGGACAACCCAATCGGAAAGTGCTGGTTTTCACTGCCTTTGCCGACACCGCCCTATATTTGTACAGTGCATTGCACGAATGGGCCAGCACAGAATTGAATATACACTCCGCACTGGTTACTGGTGGCACGGTTGAGAACAAAACCACATTCGGCAAGAACGACTTCAATCACATTCTGACTAATTTCTCACCTGTGTCTCGACACCGTGGCAAGATCAGTTCCATGCCGCAGGAAGGGGCCATCGACTTGCTGATTGCGACCGACTGCATTTCTGAGGGTCAGAACCTTCAGGACTGTGACTACCTTGTCAACTATGATATTCACTGGAACCCCGTTCGCATTATCCAGCGCTTCGGGCGAATCGACCGAATAGGCAGCATCAACCCTACAGTCCAGCTTGTCAATTTCTGGCCCACGGCCGACTTGAACAGATACATCAACCTCAAGAACCGGGTTGAGGCAAGGATGGCACTGGTCGATATCGCCGCAACCCTGGAGGAGAACCTCCTCAAGCCAGAAGAAATCGAGAACCTCATCAAGGACGAGCTTACATATCGAGACAAGCAACTACTGCGCCTTCAGGATGAGATACTCGACATGGAGGACTTCAATGAAAGCGCATCTCTCAACGAATTCACGCTTGACGATTTCCGCATCGACCTGATGAAGTACATCGAAAGCAACAGAAAGCTCCTTGAAGATGCGCCTCTCGGCCTGTACACAGTCGTACCACCGCATCCTGATTTCCCGCTCATCGCGCCCGGTGTCGTTTTCTGTCTCAAACAAAAGGGTGACGCGTCTGGCACTGAGACCGTCAATCCCTTGCAGCCCTACTTTCTGGTCTACATTCGGGAGGACAGAACAGTACGCTTCTCATTCGCCCAGCCAAAGCAAATCCTCGAAATATACCGCTTGCTCTCTGCTGGGAAGAGTGCCCCCTATGAGCATTTATGCAATCTGTTCGATCAGGAGACGAGCAACGGAAACGATATGACAAAATACGCCGATCTCTTGAGACGTGCCGTGGATTCCATTGCCGCGACGTTTCAGAAGCGCGCCGTCAGCCATCTCCAATCCGGTCGCGGTGCCATTCTCATGGAGCAGCACAAACAGGCCAGAAGAGCCAGCGATTTTGAACTTGTCACATGGCTCGTAATCAAGAATGAGCGATCAGGCAACTAAACAAGGGATAGTAGACGCACTCGGCGCTTTTTCCAGGAACGGCCTGAGGGAGAGCGCCATAGGCCTTCTTGATTCCATCGGCTACAAGAGCGAGAAGCGTCCCCTGGAACTCTCTGATGCCCCCGCTGAGTTCATCCTCAATTTCGACTCTGCCCGAAAGCTAAACAGGGACAAGGCAACGTTCAATCAGTGGCGGTCTGTGCATCTGCTGTTCCAGGTGACTTCCGATGAAATCAGGACAGGCTCTCAACTCACGCTCGATTTCGGCACCGCAAAGAAGGTCGATAACACCATCATTGAGTCCTATCTTTTCTTCGCTCTGGAGTTGTCAGCCAGCTACTACACTCGAACGCAGCTTTCCACTATCACCCGAGAGATCAACAAGTTGTTTCCTATGCCAGCTATGGTGCTGTTCCGGCACGGTGACGCGCTTACACTCTCCAT
>JAFNFZ010000079.1 GCA_017885485.1 Chloroflexota bacterium | reverse complement strand
TGGTGTCAGCAGTGCCACTACCTCAACCCCCGGAGGTAACGCGGATATCACCTCAGACCGGAGCTTGCGGGGAGGAACTGGAGGTGGTCATCAGTGGCAGTAACATGGATGGGGTGAGTGAGGTCAGTTTTGGGGCCGGGATAGTGGTCAGCTATGTGGCAGACAGTGATACGCAGATCACGGCGGACATCCACATAGCTGATGATGCGGTGACAGGAATCAGGGATGTTGTGGTGACTACGCCTGCAGGGAGTCATGTGCTGGACGGTGGCTTTGAGGTAGTGGCTGAGTCTAGGCAGGCATTCAGTCCGTTCACGCCGTGGTTCTGGATCGGGCTCATCCTCTTTGGAGCCCTGATGGCCTTCTTCCTGGTGGCCACACGGGAGAAGAAGCCGGAGCCCAAGAGGTGGTCTCTGCTGCCTCCTTCCTATGAGGGCTGAGGGATGGTCCCTGCTAGCCCCTTTTCCAGAACTCCCACCAGCGCTTCTTCTTTGATGGCTCTGGGGTTCTGCGCTGCTCCTGACTGAGCAGGATGTGGGCTTCCTTGATACGTTCATTCAGCTCACTGAGCTGCTGGTCCTTTTGCGCGATCTGGAGCTCCAGGAGGGCGATCTCCTCCCTCAACTGGGCCTCTTGAGTGGCCAGCTTCTCTGCGTATTCGTTCTTCAGTCTATCCAGTTCATCTTCATAGAGCTGCTCAATGACCTCCAGCTCCTGTTGAATGGCGCGCACTAGGACTTCCTGCTCGGGCGGATGCACCTTCTGTTCATTAGTGGGTTTGAGGTGCTGCAGAGCCTGCTCCCTGGCTTCCTTCGGGTGTTCATGCCACATGTGCTTGAATAGCGCGCCTCTCCCCTGGCAATCGGTGCCACACTGTTTGCATTTTGCCATCTGCCAGTCCCTCCTTCAGGTGTCAGCAGCTACTATGCTACCTTTGTCAGAATTATGCCCTATTACCGGTGACTATGTGTCAACCTGTTGATGCACATTATAGTCCATATAGTCTAGGGGCGTGTTTCCGCAAAAAGAAACGCTGATGAGGCTACCGTTGATCCAATCTGTCAGCAGCGTTGAGGTTGATTCAAGCCCCTACCGCGGTAACAGCTCATGGTCCTCGGAGCGGCTGATGTGTGTTCGCAGTGTCAACCTTAGCCATAAGAGACAATGGAGCTGGCGGGACTCGAACCCGCGACCTTCTGACTGCCAGTTGTGCGTAGAATGTCCGATTTGGTGGAATCGTGTTCAAACCAGACATAACGTGTCGGAGGGCAGAACCTCATTTCGTTCGTGAAATGCTGACCAGTGATAACCTATGATAACCAGTCCATTAGCAGATTAGTAGCAGTAAACCAAGAGAGGGGGCCTACTAGGCCCCCTTCTCTTTTGTGCCGAACCTTGTGGATGCCCCTGTGGCCATCTGGGGCTGAAGGGGTAGGATGGAGTACCCGAAAGCCCTCAGGCCACGGCTGCACTTCCGCAGGAAGTTGGTGGAGCCGAGAGGATTCAAACCTCTACCTCCTCCGTGCAAGGGAGGCGCTCTGCCAGTTGAGCTACGGCCCCACGCAGTGAAGTTCTAGGAGGCGACGAGTGGACTCGAACCACTGCGTAGAGCCTTGCGGACTCTTGCCTTACCTCTTGGCTACGTCGCCACTGTTGTGCTGGGAATGGCCCACAGATAGTCTATGACCTGCAATTGTCCTCTCCATCTCAAATGCAGGAGCCGAATCACATTATGATCACACTGGGAAGGCCTGAACTCCTACAGGTTGATGATTGGGGTTCCCACCCTCACAACCTTGCCATCTGGCCTTGTCAGGGTTGAGAGCTTGGGAAGTCCTACCATTGAGATGTAGTCGGCCACATAGACAGCCTTGCGCCTTTTCATGTGAAAGACACTGCCACCTTTGTACCTGAACTCCTTACCCTCCTTGTTGGTCTCCGTGAGACTCCAATCAACCATGATCACGCTCGTTCCAAGTAGTATGGACAGAAATGGCAATGTCTCTTGAAAGCAGATACTATTCAGAGTGAACTTCCTCTTGGGAAACTCCTCGAAGTATTTCCGATGCCACTCTTCTATGGCCTTTCTTCCCTTGATCGTGACTCCAACGCCAAGTTCCGAAGCAGAGTCATACACAGCATCGTCAGCCCAACTAGCCATCATGGAATCAACCTCACCACGGTTCACCATCTCATATGCAGAACGTACCATGCCTTTGACAATCATAGCCCCAATCATTGCACTGCCCCTCCCTCTTCTTGTTCTTTCGATGGAATGGCTGGACAGAACCATTCCTCGGCGACATTATACCACCCGATATCAGCTTGGAGACAGGGCAGACAGTGCGAATCTCCGCAAGGTGCTGGTGGGACTAGGTAATGGTGGATACAGTTCTGCTACGATGGGACACCGAATTTCGGTGCGGGATTGAGTCGGTCGTGTCCCAACGGTCATGGGTCATGTTCAACCCGCGTCCTATGGCCTCTGGTGAAGCCCTGAAGGCATGAAGGGGGCAGGCTGAGGTTCTAAAGTTTGATGATAGGGCGAGACTGGCTTTGTGTTTCGACTTCCAGCGTATGGCGCAAATCCTCAGTGAGCTGTGTCATTTTCTCTACGCAGTCTTCAAGGAATGATTCGATGGGTACCTGAATCTCCTCTTTGGTGCGTGGGTCTCTGAAAAACACTTGTCCATCGAATTCATCGCCCTCATGGAAACCGTGGGATATGTGGAAGCGATGTGTGCCTTGGTGCCTCAGCCGAATTGTCTGAGCAAGCCAGCTTGTCTTGTCCCTCTCCAATTCTAGGACTCTGCTAAGTGCTTGGCACTGAAAGCCTTTCTTCTTCAGTTCCTTCTCCAGACTCTTCTCCTTGACCCTATCGGGGTCTAGGGGACGTCCGTAGGCATCATTGATTTCCTGAAGAAATGAATCCTTCGCGCCGACAACATGGAAAAGGACGCTCTCCTCGTGAGCGCGTGCAAACGCATCGGCTTGATAAGGGCCGTTTCGGGATAGGATTTCATCCAGATGTAGTTTTGCGTACTGCAACTTCGTGCGCGTACGTTCTCGGAACTCGCTGGCCACTATACTAGCTCTCCGCTCTCGTCCAAGTCGCAGTAGACTGCCCTGCGAACTCGGTGGCACAATGGTAGCCCAGCCTCACCTTGGATGCAAAGGGGGGCGCAATGGCCCCTTCTCTGTCGTGTTTCTGTTCTCTGAACGGAAAAGCATGATCCCCATATCTTTGATCCCCATAGTGTATGGTCATGGTGTGATGGTATGGGGAATGTGGTATGTGGTATGTGGAATGTGGAATCGAGAATCGGTAATCAGGAATCGGTAATCAGGAAACACAACATCTGTGTGGACACACACGGGGGTGAGTAGGTAAGTGGCTTGGAAGACTAATCTCTCCCCCTTACAGGGGGAGAGATGGTTACTTCTCACAGGTAATCGATTCATCCTCTGGAATCCCCACCGATGCTGGGAGCAACATCAGCCCCCAGTGACCCACTTATGCTGAAGTGCTAGAATGAAGCTGTCGTAGGTTAACAGAAGAACAAGGGTATCGAGAGTTGCGGCGAGGGAACTGGCCCGATGACCCGCACGGCAACCTGAGCCTTTCGGAAGGTGCCAACGCCAGCCGATACGCCACAGCGACGGCTGCGGAAAGGAAGGCAGAGACCTCTGCCAAGAGGTTTCTTTGTTTCCTGAGACGTTTGCCCTCAGGCCACAACCTTGATAGCCCGTAGCTGGAAGTGAAGGAGGAGGATTATGACATGGGCAGATGCAGTTGCCAGTCGGGCAGTTCAAGACGGACTCCTTGCCGAGCGCAAGTTGCGCGGTGACCCAGACATCATAGCAACTGATGACCGTGAGGAACTACAACGGATAATCAGCCAGGGGAAGCGGTGTGAGGGAACCCTCCGCAAGCATGGGAAGGAGGACTGGATCAAGATGGCCTACGCGAGGGCAGGGGTGAAGTACATAGGGGAGGAGAGATGCCATGACGGGGAGTGACGGAGTCACCTTTTGTGCTGGGCGCGTGGGTTGAAACAGCATTTCTCCCCCCCCATATATGGGGGGGGGAGAAATATGCTTGGGTATCCACCTTGAGGTTGGGGTTGGTATAATGTCGCAGGAGATTCTCCCTGCTTCACCGCGCAACACAGACCTTGATGACAACGTGGAGACATGAAGCCAGAGGAAAAGGCCAGACAGCTAATTGATCGACAGCTAGACGCTGCTGGCTGGGCTGTTCAAGACTATCAACAGTGGAGCCCTTCATCCTCGCTGGGCATTGCTGTTCGTGAGTTCCCTCTGAAGGCTGGTGCTGCTGACTATGTGTTATTCGTGGACAGAAGGCCTGTAGGTGTTGTCGAGGCTAAGCCAGAGGGGACCACGCTAGGCGGAGTGGACGCCCAATCAAACAAGTACATAGAAAGCATCACTGAAAGCCTCTCTACTGCCAAGGAGAAGATCCGTTTTGCCTACGAGAGCACTGGAACCGAGACCTTGTTCAGAGACATTGGAGACCCTGACGCACGTTCTCGCAGGGTGTTTGCATTTCATAGACCAGAGACACTCAGGGAGTGGCTGTCACAGCAAGATACCCTGAGGGCAAGACTCAAGGCGCTACCGCCGCTGATCAAGACTGGGCTGAGAGACTGCCAAATCGAAGCCATCGTAAGTCTTGATAGGTCTCTTGCAGAGGCAAAGCCGAGGGCGCTGATCCAGATGGCCTCAGGGGGCGGAAAGACATACACGGCCATAAGCTCTACCTACAGGCTGGTGAAGTTTGCGAATGCCAGAAGGGTGCTCTTCTTGGTTGATCGGGGCAATCTGGGTCGTCAAACCAAGAGGGAATTCCAGCAATATGTGACTCCCGATGACGGCAGGAAGTTCACTGAGCTATACAATGTCCAGCATCTTACCTCGAACACTCTAGACCCTGTATCTCGTGTCTGCATTACCACCATTCAGAGGCTCTACTCAATGCTGAGCGGCGAACCTGAGTTTGATGCTGAACTTGACGAGAAGTCCATCTTTGATCTAACACCAATGGAAGAGAAACCAAGGCAGATCTCCTACAACCCCCAGATACCCATAGAGTACTTCGACTTCATTGTTACCGATGAATGCCATCGTTCCATCTACCATCTGTGGCGGCAGGTGCTGGAGTATTTCGACGGCTTTATCATTGGGCTCACGGCAACACCGTCGAAACAGACGCTGGGCTTCTTCAATCAGAATCTGGTTACGGAATACAGTCACGAGAGGGCGGTTGCAGATGGTGTCAACGTGGGCTATGACGTTTACAGGATAAGTACCGAGGTCACCCAGAAGGGAAGCAAAGTGGAAGCGGGTTTCTGCGTTGACAAGCGGAATAAGCTCACCAGAGAGATCCGTTGGCAGCAACTTGATGAGGAAATGGAGTACGAGGCCAGCCAACTAGATCGAGATGTGGTAGCTCCCGATCAGATAAGAACCATCATGAAGACGTTCAAGGAACGGCTCTTTACCGACATCTTCCCTCGGAGAACAGAGGTTCCGAAGACTCTAATCTTCGCCAAGGACGATTCTCATGCGGAAGACATCGTCCACATAGTGCGTGAAGAGTTTGGCAAGGGGAACGATTTCTGCAAGAAGATAACGTACAGAACGACAGGGGAGAAAGCCGAAGACCTTATCGCCAGCTTCCGCAATTCGTACAATCCTCGAATAGCGGTCACTGTGGACATGATTTCGACGGGGACTGACATCAGACCCCTAGAATGCCTGATATTCATGAGGGACGTGAAGTCCAGAGTCTACTTCGAGCAGATGAAAGGGCGTGGTACCAGAACGATATCCTCGACTGACCTCAAGTCGGTCACACCCGACACCTCGGCCAAGACTCGTTTTGTCATCGTAGATGCTGTGGGTGTGTGCGAGAACGACAAGACCGACTCACGACCGCTTGAGCGCAAGCACAGCGTACCATTCGACAAGCTCGTCATGTCGGTGGCGCTAGGCAACAGGGATGAGGACAGTCTCACCTCATTGGCAGCAAGACTCGCCAGACTCGACAGAGAGATTGAGGACGACGACAGGAAGACGCTTCAAGAGGCTGCCGCAGGCAAGCCATCAACCGAGGTCATAAACGGCCTGCTTGATGCTGTTGACCCTGATCGACAGGTTGATAAGGCAAAGGAGATCTATCGGACTGAGACACCAACACCAGAGCAGATCATGAAGGCTTCAGACGAACTGGCAAAGGAAGCCTGCACCCTATTTGAGAGACCCGCCTACAGGAACACGTTGATCGAGATCAAGAAGAAATGCGAGCAGATCATTGACACGGTGAGCAAGGATACCCTGATTCTGGCGGCGTTTGACGACAAGGCCAAGCAGAAAGCTCTCTCCATCGTGGATACTTTCAAGAAGTTCATCGAGGACAACAAGGACGAACTGACAGCCATACAGATCATCTACAGTCTGCCATACGGCAAGCGTCATCTGACCTACAATGAGATCAAGCAGCTTTCGGAGGCGATCGCTAAGCCGCCTTACAACCTCAGTCCCGATCTTGTATGGCAGGCTTATGAGCAACTGGAGAAGGCCAAGGTGAAGGGTGCGGGGCCACAGAAGCTGCTGACCAATATCATCTCTCTGGTGCGCTTCGCTACTGGCAAGAGCGATGTGCTGGAACCGTTCCCCGACACAGTCAACAGAAGGTTCAACCAGTGGATCTCAGAGCAGGAGCGACTGGGGAGGCGCTTCACGCCGACTCAGAGAGCATGGCTGGAGATGATAAAGGAGCACATTGCCGCCTCAGCCAGCATAGCAACTGATGACTTGGAGTATGCTCCCTTCTCTCAGAAGGGCGGTGTGGTGAAGGCAAACGACGTCTTTGAACACGAACTGGATAGGATTCTGAAAGAGATGAATGAGGTTTTGGTGGCATGAGGAAGGGAGTGCCCCTTGAACAAGCCGCTGGGGGTGCCTCTGGCCTGCCCGATAAGTGGGTACGTACGACATTGGGCTATTGTTCGAGGGAACTCTACAGGTATCCGACGTTCTACGGTATGGAGCATCTAACTAGTGGCATCCCCGTCATCAGGGGGGAGCACATCATGAAAGGCGGCAGTATTTCTCACGATGAGAATGATTACTGGTACGTCTCGCCCCAAGTGTCAAGCGCTTTCCCTCGAACGATAGTGGGAACTGGCGACTTGGTGATGAGCGTGCGTGGCTCCATTGGCAAGGTAGGTATCATTGATGATGCGCTTTGTGGAGCGCAGGTCTCTCCCAACTGTATCAGGATATCTCTGTTCGCCAACCAGTGTTCGTCCAAGTGGGTCTTCTTCTACCTCAGGTTTGCTGCGGTTCAAGCTCAGGTGCAGGGACTCACGAGTGCGACCACAATACAGACCATCAAAGCAGGTTTGCTTGCCAAGGTAGCTATTCCTCTTCCACCCCTCCTCGAACAACGCCGCATCATCGCAAAGATCGAAGAACTTCTCACCAAACTGGATGCTGGTGTCGGGGCTCTCAATAAGGTCAAAGCCCAGCTTAGGCGATACAGGCAGGCAGTATTGAGAGAAGCCTTTCAGGGCAAGTTGACCGAGAGATGGAGGGAGGCACATAGACATGAAATAGAGGCTGCCTCGGCGCTTCTGAAGCGGATAGAGGATAGACGGAAGAAAGAGGGAAAGCCTGCTTTACCACAGCCGACAGTCAAGTCAGACTTGCCTGAGCTGCCAGAGGGGTGGGTGTTGACAACAGTAGGACAGATCACGCAAATGATGCAATATGGAACATCTGAGAAGGCGACTGATGACACCTGCGGCATTCCTGTCATAAGAATGGGCAATATCCAAGATGGCACATTGGTGTTCGACGGACTGAAGTTCTATCCAAGGAATTGGCCGCAACTTGAGGATTTCGTTCTCAATGATGGCGATGTGTTGTTCAACAGAACGAATAGCGCGGAGCTGGTGGGAAAGACCGCTGTATACAAGAAGCCCCACCAGCAGGCCGTGTTCGCCTCGTACCTGATAAGGCTTAGACTGTATGAGAATGCATATAGACCAGAGTTGCTCTCATTCTTCATCAATTCGGTCTATGGGCGTGGCTACATCGCATCCGTCGCTTCGCAACAGGTTGGTCAGGCAAATGTAAACAGCACAAAGCTGTCCATGATGCCTATTCCGCTTATCCCGATCCTTGAACAGCACAAGATGGTAGATGAGATCGAGCGCTGCCTCACCGTTTCTAGAGAAGTGGAGGAGGTCGTGGGACAAAGCCTACAGAAGGCAGAGCGGTTGCGGCAAAGCATCCTGAAGATTGCCTTTGAGGGCAAGCTCGTGCCTCAAGATCCCAGCGACGAACCAGCAGAGAAGTTGCTCGAACGGATACGAGAAGAGAAGGCAAAGGGAACCATTGGGTCAACGTCTTCACGGAAGAGTCGAAGCTCCAGACAAGCAAGGTTGGTGTAGTATGGCAAACGAATCAGCGGCTATCGTACAGAAACTATGGAACTACTGCAATGTGCTCCGCGATGACGGCGTTAGCTACGGCGACTATGTGGAGCAGTTG
>JAFNFZ010000078.1 GCA_017885485.1 Chloroflexota bacterium | reverse complement strand
ACATGGAGGTGTAGCCGGCCATGTCCGCGAAGAGGACGGTCACCAGCTTGCGCTCGCCTTCCAGGGACTTGCCGGTGCTGAGTATCTTGTCGGCCAGGAACTTGGGGGTGTAGGTCTGGGGTCTGGAGTGGTCGAGGGTAGGACCCGCTTTGGGTTTGGCCAGATCATGGGCACACTCGCCACAGAATTTCTCCCCAGGTATATTCTCGGAGCTGCATTGTGGGCAGATCTGCGCGAGCTTTGCACCACATTCACAACAAAACTTCCTAGTCTCGCGATTCTCGGTCTGGCATTTTTGACATTTCATGAAATCGCCCCTGACCCTGAAGTGGATGGGACACCCTCGAATGAGATGATATCACAGACAAGGTTTGTCAACTAGGGTACGATATCAGTCCCATATCCAGACATCGGCACTGGCCAGGCCTTCTACTGGTGCCCTGCGTCATCGCTGGAATGTAGTCAAGTTTACACTTTCGCTGTAAACCGCTTGATAACACCTTAGCCCTCAGGTGGCTTACCATCAACACAGATAACAAAAGGAGGCGCAAAATGGAAAATAGAAATGAGACAAACGCCCTGGTAGTCTTCCTGATGGGACTGGGAGTCCTGGTAATGGTCCTCGGCCCCTGCACCGGGTTCTATGGCATCGGCCTGGGATTCGTCGGCCTGGTAGCCTCCTGGGTAGTGGCCATAACCCTCAGGGTCTACCACACCGGTACACCAGACGACAATGACTACTGGGCATACAGCTAAGGCTTGAGCATAGAGAAGGGAAGGAGGCAAGGAAAATGGCAAGAGAGATGAGAGAAGCGGGTCCACTGGCAATCATGCTCTACCCTATCATCGCCATCGGAACCATAGGGCGTGGCGTGCTGCGGCTAATCTGCGGACCCTGCGACGACTGCACAGACTATGAATATCAGTATTAGACATATTGGGAGAGGCCCCCCTTTTCCACCAAGGTTCACCACAAAGAAACCCTCCGGATCACCCCCCTCGGAGGGTTTCTGGTTTCTGGACCACTCCCCTCGAAGAGAGGAGGCTGTCAACCTCAGCTTGGACCCTGGCACTGTCATTTGTTGACGCTCTTCAGTGCCTCGTCTATCCAGGCCAGGTAGTAGCCGGTCATGCCCATCTCCCGGGCCGTCACCTGTGCCTTCTTCAGGGTCTCGAGGGCCTTCTGCTTCTGGCCGGTGTCAGCATAGAACTCGCCCAGCACGATCTGTGCCATAACATGCCATGATCTAGCTTTCACCTCGTCAAGGACCGTCATCCCCTGAAGAATGTACTGCTCTGCCTCAGCAGACCGTGTCCTGTCGGTCTTGCCCATTATGCTGCCCAGCACCAGCCACGCCCCCGCTTCCCACATGTTGCTGTGCACCTTCCGGGCCAACTCCAGCGTCTTCTCAGCACAGTTCCGGGCATTCTCCAAATCGCCTAATATGAGGTACAGGATGCTCAACTGCCCGTAGTGGAAGCTCAACATGAGGGGATTCGCCAACTGAAGATCGGTTTCAAGGCCTTTCTTCATGTGGCTGAGCGCCTTGTCCATCTCGCCCAGCAAACCATATCCAAAGCCAAGGCTGGTCCAGGCACCACCCATCATGCTCACAGTCTGTGTTTGCTCGTGGTATCGCATAGCCCTCTGCATATGCTCAATACCCTTGCCACCATCTCCCTGGAACATGTAGCACCAGGCGTAGTCGTATTCCACCGTACCCATGCTGCCAAGGTCATTGACGCCCGTGGCAAAGCGGAGGGCTTTCTCACAGAGGGCCTGGCCCTCCTTGAAATCACCCATCCACGCCAAGGAGTTGCCATGGTAGCCGAGCAGCGCAGCATAGAGATTGAACGAGCCCCACCCAAAGGACTCGGCTTCCCGGTGGGTACTCTCGAGCAATGCGATGGCTTTCGCGGCCACCTCAACTGCCTGGAGGACGGACCCCTGCCAACCATAGACCATACAGAGCTGAAAGGCGATGGGCACCATGAGCTCCATATCCTGGGACCTCTCCGCCACCTGGAAGGCGCCCTCCAGGTACTTCACACTCACCATGGGGTCGCCCCTCATTCCATAATACGTGCCGATGTGGCCGTGGAATCTGGCCAGGGTCTTCTCATCGCCCAGCTCCCGGGCCAGCCTCTCCCCCTCCTGAAGAATCTCCAGGGAGTCCTCAGGATAGCCTAAGGCCAGCATGACGATTGCCAGCAGCAGACGATTCTCCGTCCCCCGTCTCTTGTTCTCATCCGTCTGAGGCAATTTGCCCAGCACATCGAGGCCTTCTTTGCCAAGGCGGAAGGCCTCCCACAACGACCAGCGGGTGCCTACCTTGATGGCCGACGACAGGAGATACTGATAGGCCTTCTCCCAGTTCTCGCTCCTGAGGTAGTGGTAGGCCAGGGCCTCGTAGAACTCCTCCAGCTTGTCGGGATAGAGCTCCTCGATGGCCTTCCCGATCCTCTCGTGGAGCTCCTTCCTCCTCTTCACCAGCAGGCTGCTGTAGGCCACCTCCTGGGTCAGGGTGTGCTTGAACATGTACTCCAGCTCAGGGAAGAGGCTCTTCTCATAGATGAACTCCAGCCCCTGGAGGTTCATCAGATGGGTCTTGAGCTCCTCCTGCATCCCGGTGATGGTCAGCAGTATGCGGTAAGCGAAGTCCCGGCCGATGACCGAGGCCACCTGCATCGTCCGTTTCAGGTTCTCCTCCAGACGGTCCATCCGGGCAGCGATGATCCCCTGGATGGTATCGGGCACCTGGATCTCTGAAGCCTTCCGGGTCAACACGTATTGATGGTCTTTCTTTCCGATGGAGCCGTTCTCCAGCAGGGTATGGGTGAACTCCTCCATAAATAGGGGATTGCCCGCTGCCCTGCTGAGGATCAGTTCCCTCAGTTCAGGGGCCACCTCTCCTTCCTCCAGCATGGCCCGGACCAGCTCGGCGCTGGCGCTGGTGGAGAGCTGCTCTACCCGTATCTGGCCGTAGTAGGACTTGCTGCCCCATTGGTGAACGTATTCCGGTCTGTAGAGCAGTACCAGCAGGATATGGCTGCTGGCCAGCCAGCCGATGAAGTAGTTCAGGAACTCATTCGAGGTCCGGTCGATCCACTGCAAGTCATCCACGGTCAGCGCCAGGGGCCTCTGCTGGCTTTCGCGGATGAGCAGGTCCCTGATGGCCTCGAAGATCCTCTCCCTCTTCTTCTGCGGCTCCAGCCAGAGGTATCCTTCATCCTCCACCTTGAGGGAGAGCAGGTCATGGAGTGCTGGCAGTACGCCCTTCAGCTTCTCATCGAGTTGACCGATCTTCTCGGCCATTTTCTTCTTGATGAGGAACTCCCGCTCTCCCTCCCTGATATCGAAGTAGGNNTGGTGCTGCCATAGTGCAGGCAGTGGCCCTCGAGATAGGTGTGCTGGCCCTCGGGAAGCACCCGCCTCAGTTCCAGGATGAGCCGGGACTTGCCTACCCCGGCCTCGCCCACGATACCGACCACCTGCCCTGACCCAGACCTGGCTTTCTCCAAAGCCTCCTTCAGGGTGGCCATCTCCTTCTCCCGCCCCACAAACCTGGTCAGCCCCCGGAGGGCAGCGGCCTCCAGCCTGGTGGCTACCTCAGTTGGTTCCAG
>JAFNFZ010000077.1 GCA_017885485.1 Chloroflexota bacterium | reverse complement strand
GTATCAATGTTAGGCTGCAAAGCTCGCAACTCTGACTCTGTAAGTGGTACCATTTCCGCGGGGGTCAGGTGCAGGTTGCCCGACAGAACTAGGTGATGCAGAATATCAGCAAGACAGCCAAACAAGTACTCAAAGTATTGGCAGACGAATACGAAAAGAATCCGGAGAGTCGCCAGAAGGGCATCCCTGCCCAGGTGTTGGGAGCCAGGATTGGCGCTTTGGGCAATGATGTCCTCGCGGAGATAGAAGAGTTGATGGACAACGGATATGTTAGCAGCCTAGGCAGGATCCGCCCAAAGAGCGCTATCCTTATCACGGAGAAGGGCTACCGATACGTGAGGCCACCTCCGCCAAGTGTGATAGCCTGGTTCACGAAATATCAAACGCCTATCAAGGTCATCGCAGTTGTGATTGGCGCCATTGCCACTGCTATCACAGTCATACTCAGACTCATGGACATTATCTAGCTGAGAGCGCTGCCACAGGAATGCGGGCAACGCCCTGGTCCCGCGCTCATTCCCGACGACTCCTGCCACCACTGGCCGCTATGGCTTGGCAGGTGGTACAATCGGCCCAGCAGCTGAGAGCAGTTCCTTCCCATTGGAGGTGGAGCATGAGAGTGGCCAGGAGAATACTAGGCAATTTCTGGTTCATACACCTGATGGTGCCTTTAGGGCTGCTTGCTTTGTGGGGTTCCATAGAACAGGACAATGAATACCTGCTGTTGTGTGTCCTCCTGTCATTCTCGGGGGCAATCTGCGGTGCCTTCATAAGAGTTGTGGATGCAGTCAGAAGCAAGAAATGAGAGTCGGCGTCGGACCGCTTTCTGCCCAGCCCCATGGAGACTCGCCTATGTCATAGTCTGCGTCTAGTATAATGTCGGCAGTTCCCGAGAGTTGTCTGATTCTGCCATGAAACTGGTTCTCAGCCGAAAATGCTTTGACTCGACTCCGACCAATGGGGGAGTTGCCAGCCCCATTCTGCCAAATAACGCTATGTTGCCACTGCCAATACCGGATGACGATTCCCCAATTCATTACGCCGACCTGCATTTCGGAGATACTTCGATTGGCCAAATCGTTGAGAGCCTGACACAGCATCGGCGAAGACCTGTCAACGGTCTTCGTGGCGCCCATCTTGACCCTGACTTGGAAGCTGCTACCTACTCCCCCCGAAGTCCTGGTTGGCGTCCCCTTTTCGGGCAGACGGGTATCGCACAGAAACACCTCAGGAACAAGGAAGTCGGAATCGGTGACCTCTTCCTGTTCTTCGGATGGTTCAGGAGAACTGAGTTCGCTGACGGAAGATGCCATTTCTGCAGGAATGAGCCTGACCTTCACGTTGTCTATGGGTGGCTCCAAGTGGGCCGCATCGTCAAAGTCAGAGATGATAGGTCTGGTATCCCGAATTGGATGGAATATCATCCCCACTTCTACGGTAGACGTGGCCTCGATAACACTATCTACGTCGCGAAGGAGAGACTTGAAATCGATGGCACTCCTCTGGATATCGATGGCGGAGGCACTTTCAAGAAGTTCCACAAAGACCTGTGCCTCACCAAGCCTGGTGGATGCAATCGGTCCGTTTGGCGCCTACCAGGGTGTTTTCGTCCAAGCCATGGGAAGTCGCCGCTTTCCTACCACTCCAACCCAAGTAGATGGCCTGCAAACGAGGATTACGCTATTCTCCGAACCGTGGCAATCGGGCAGGAGTTTGTTCTAGACACCTCGCAATACCTTGAAGTTCTCAACTGGGTCCGTGACCTTATGCAACTCGCTACCCAAAGCCCCTAATCCCCTTCCTCAGTGTGCTGGGGTCGGCTGCCGCGATTTCGCGCAGCATCATACCCATGATTGAATGATGCACCCTCCTTGGGCAGCTAGTTGCTCTTCAGCTTGACATCATCCCTGCCCCATCACACTTCTCTGTGAGGCTCTCTGTATCCAGGCTGAGGTCGGGTGGTATAATCCGCCCTAGCGCACGACAAGCCATTTACTATGCCCAAGAAACTCACCATACAGGCAATGCGACAACTCGCCAAGAGCCGCGGCGGCAAATGCCTCTCGGACGTATATGCCAACTCGTGGTCAAAGTTGTTGTGGGAATGTGGCAAAGGCCACCAGTGGACGGCAACGCCAAACACTATCCAGCAAGGCTCCTGGTGTCCTGTCTGCGGACGTGGTCGAGGTGGACTGAAGCGTCTGTCCATTGAGGAGATGAGGAATATCGCCCTTTCTCGTGGGGGCAAGTGCCTCTCGACATCCTACGAGAATACTGGCTCCAAGCTGCAGTGGGAGTGCAGCAAAGGACACACGTGGTTTGCCGCACCTTCATCAGTCAAGTACGGCCATTGGTGTCCCGAGTGCAGTGGGAACGTCAAATTGACAATCCAGCACATGCATCGTCTGGCTCATGAGCGGGGCGGGAGATGTCTCTCGGAGAGCTACAGAGACAACCGAACCCCATTGCGGTGGGAGTGCCGAGAGGGACATCAGTGGACAGCGACTCCAAACCATATTCAACAAGGGAAATGGTGTCCGAAGTGCGGCGGTACTGCCGAATTGACTATCCAAGAGATGCACCGTCTGGCTGAGAGTAGAGGGGCAAAGTGCCTCTCCGAGGTCTATGCCGGTAACAAAGCTCCTCTCCTGTGGGAATGCCGAGAGGGTCATCGCTGGAAGGCAAACGCTAACCACGTCAAGAGGGGCGGGTGGTGCCCTGTATGCGCTGGCCATAGTAGACCGTCGATGGACGATATACAGCGTCTCGCCCAAGAACGAGGTGGCAAATGCCTCTCAGACAATTACGTCAATAACCGAACCCGGTTGCGATGGGAGTGCATCGAAGGCCATCAATGGAAGGCTGTCTGGGGCAACATCCAGCAAGGGCAATGGTGCCCTGAGTGCTCGACTGGACTTGGAGAGAGAATCTGCAGAGAGTACTTCAGCCAGTTGCTCGAGGCTTCCTTTCCAAAGGCTCGCCCCGAATGGCTGGTCAACGGGGCTGGCAATCAAATGGAACTCGATGGTTACTGTGCGACCCTGGGCATAGCGTTTGAATATCAAGGTGAACAACATTACTCCACGAAGACTCACTTCATTCAGACCGAGTCCGCTCTCTCGCGAAGGCAAGAGGATGATGCCCTAAAAGCCCAACTCTGCGCCCAGAGAGGCATTACCCTATTCCTCATCCCTCAGATTCCCACCCGCCTACCATTGGACCAGGTGGGAGCGTTCATCAAAGAACAACTCATCATCAAAGGCGTGCACCTGCCGCAGGACATCGACACACGGGACTTTGACATCAGTGGGGCATATCGCACTTCCGGCTCAAGGGAAGAACTCAACCATCTGCGGACAATCGCCGCAGAGCATGGTGGCAAATGCCTGTCTACAAGATACGCCGGCAGTTATACGAAGCTCTTGTGGCAATGCTCAGAAGGTCACAAGTGGAAGGCCGCTCCCGGTGGGACAAAGCAAGGCCAGTGGTGCCCCTACTGCTCTGGCAACGTCAGGAAGACTCTAGAGGAAATGAAGGCAATTGCCGCAGCGAGAGGTGGCAAATGCCTGTCAGAGCAATACACGAATATCATGACGAGCCTTCTGTGGGAGTGCTCCCAAGGCCATCAATGGCGGGCAAAGCCAAATGATGTTGTCCACGGCTCTTGGTGTCCCAAGTGCGCACATTCAATGCAAAGCCGCAGCAGGAGACTTGGGTTACCAGCGATGCAGGCTCTTGGGGCTTCTCGAGGTGGGCGTTGCTTGGCTGATGAGTACGTCAACTCCAGCACACACCTGCTTTGGCAATGCAGGGAAGGCCATCAGTGGAAAGCGACCCCCAGCAACATAAAGGGCGGAAAGTGGTGTCCTATCTGCTACTACGAACGTCGTGGATGGCGACGACGCGAGGCTCCCTAGGCTGTCCTCAAAACCCCGATTTTGCCGCAAGATTTCGCCGGGGCATGATACCATCTGACAAGGCCACTCCCACGCGGCATCCCACTTCGGTTTGAGGAAAGACGACTGTTTGGGTCGTGTATCTCTCTGAGAGTTTCGTAGCGCCTCGATTGAGGCTCGGTAACTTGAAGTCGTATGAAGGCCCAGCTCCCTTCTGAGAGCACTTTGTGGGTGTTTGGGCTGCTCCAGAGAGGACGCAGTGACACCGCCCTGTTAGGCTGTATTCCAGTGGCATGAGGCTGGGCCCATCAGGAAGGTAGAGACGACAATGACCCAACAGGCACCGCTGCTGAAGAGAATCGAGGAGGCAATAGCCTTTGTCAGGCTGCTCCAGACTGAGAGGGACAAGGCACTTGCTGAATTGACGATTGCTAAGGCTGAGAAGAACGAAATGGGAGCGATGCTGGCCCAAGTCGAATCGAAG
>JAFNFZ010000076.1:400-2684 GCA_017885485.1 Chloroflexota bacterium | reverse complement strand
CGCAGGACCTCGTTCTCTACGACCAGCTCTGCCAACGCATCTTTCGTCAAGGGGTCTCTCCCATCACCCGTGCCGGAGTGTCTGGCTTCCTTCACGTACTGTATCAAGTCCTCGATGAGCCTTTGGTTCCCAGCGGCCGTGCCGATCAGGGAGCGCTCGTAATCAAGCGCCATCGCCAGCTGATACCACCCACTGTTCTTCTCGCCTACGAGACTATCCTTAGGTACGCGCACATCGTCAAGAAAGACCTCATTGAATGAATGGCAGTTCAGGATGTTTATTAGAGGCCTGATGGTTATGCCAGGGGTCTTCATATCGACAATGAACATGCTGATGCCTCTGTGCTTGGGTGCGTTAGGATCGGTTCTCGCCCCCAGCCAGCAGTAGTTGGCGTAGTGAGCGAAACTGCACCAGGTCTTCTGCCCGTTGATCACCCAACTGTCGCCGTCCTCCAGCGCTCTCGTTTGAATAGAAGCCAGGTCTGAACCTGAGTTTGGCTCGCTGTATCCAAGGCAGAAGCACGATTCCCCCTTTGCTACTTCAGTGAGGTATTTCCTTTTTTGCTTCTCGCTGCCAAAAAGCAACACGGCACCACCCACCCAATTCACCGATATCTCCATCTCGATGCCTGCCGGAGCCCTGTGGTAGTACAACTCCTCGGCAAGGATAAGCCGCTTCACGTGGCTCATTTCCGCGCCCCCGTACTCCTTTGGGTATGCCGGTGCCAGCCAGCCCTTCTGGGCCAGTTTTCGTTGGAACTGGCGCAGAAGGATCCAGGACTCATCAGTCTCCTCCCACAAGCCAGGATCGAGTTCAATCCATCTAGGTGGGATCTCTCTCTTGAGCCACCGTCTTACCTCTTCGCGGAATGCCTCTTCCTCTGCCGAGAACTTGAAGTCCATGCTAATCCTCCGTGCTTCGAGGGTTCCTATGCATCCCTCACCATGCTGAAATACTCGATGTCGTGGAAGTAGGCACCTGTCCTGCTCTCACTGAAAACCGCCCGCACCCGCGCGCCAGTCTTTATCTTCTTCTCGTCAGTCTGATCCAGACAATGCACAATGTTGGAGTCAGCGTCATCCAGCCTAGTGAAGGCTGCGGCCCGGTGGCCGAAGGCGATCTCCGCAAGGCCTGCGGCAGCTAGCAAGGACATGCTCGTCTATCCGGACTTCGGCCTAGCCGCGATCAGCGCCTTAAGCGTGGAAAGGGCTACGGCCTCACCCTTCTGGTTCTTGACCGACTGCCTGAGAGCAATAACCCCACCCAGATCTCCTTTGTCCTGCTTGTCGGTGACCTCAAGCTCCACATGTATCGTATCCCCGATCTTGGTTGGTGCTGTGAATCTCACCTTGTCCATGCCATAGAAGGCGACTATCGCCATGTCGTAGAGAGGCAGAAGCCCATTCGCTACTGACAGAATCAGCAGACCGTGGGCTATCCTTTCTCCAAAGGGGCCCTTCTTTGCATACTCAGCGTCGCTGTGTAGCGGATACCAGTCCCCGGTCAAAGCAGCAAAGGCAACGATGTCAGTCTCGGTAATGGTCCTGCCCCTGGTTACTATCGTTTCACCGACCTCGAAGTCTTCAAAGTACTTCATGTAGCCTCCTTCCTAAGTCTCTTCCCGGTAGGGCCTTGAAGAAGGTGGTCTCGCAACAGAAGCGGTCTGACCAGCCCCCCATGAAACCAGATCCCTGACGAGCCGCCTTTGGGCGACCAGAGGTTAGCGCGGTACGATTCTATCCCAGTAAGAGAAGTGGTGCAAGGCTAGGGCTAGGGCGACCATACTCGAACCATTCGAATGACCGAAGCACGTCAGGTTCCTAGACGCCCATCCCTAGAACCTCGTGGAGAAGGTGCTGAGAAAGGAACTGGAAGCATTGCGCTAGCCCGCGCGGATCAGCCGGCCCCTCTCGAGGGGTAGACTACCGCCCGTGGATCTTTCGTCAAAGGCCAGCCGGCCCGGCTCGCTAGGTATAAGCTGAGAAACCCTTGCCCAGCAGCGTGTAGCCGGACACCAATTTCATTATCTCGCTGGTGCCATCGGGAATCGTCATCAGCCGGGCATCCCGGTAGTATCTCTCAAGCGGCATATCAGTTGACAGTCCCATACCCCCATGTATTTGTATCGCATTGTAGGTGGCCTTGACGCAGGCCTCGCCCGCGTACACCTTGGCCATACAGGAGTACTTCCGGGCGTCGGGGTGCCCCTTCACAATCGCGTCCAAGGCTTTGTATCCGAGTAGCCTGGACGTTTCTATAGAGACAGCCATTTCATAGAGCATCT
>JAFNFZ010000076.1:221-342 GCA_017885485.1 Chloroflexota bacterium | reverse complement strand
GATTTCAGGGCATTTGCCAGCATGGTGCTCATCTCGTTCTCTTTGGGGACCCGGCAGCCTTCAAAAAACATCTCCCCCGTTGGGGAGGCGTTCCAGCCTATCTTGTGCAGCTCGTTGGTCT
>JAFNFZ010000076.1:0-161 GCA_017885485.1 Chloroflexota bacterium | reverse complement strand
GCAAGGGGGGCAAACATAGCCGGAATGGCGCCCATACCGAAGAGCGGCAGTATGCTGGGCCATACCCTGCCTACTTCTTCTGTGAGTATGCCGAATATCATGGGGGAGCCCATCAGCGTCCGGATGCTCTCCGGGTCCAGGCCTATGCCAAGCTTCTTGAA
>JAFNFZ010000075.1 GCA_017885485.1 Chloroflexota bacterium | reverse complement strand
TAGTTGTCAGCCAACTTGACTATCAGAAGGATCACCAGACTGAGCACTAGGAGACCCACCAGAGCCGTAATGAAGCAGCCAATGGCGACGACAATGGCGGCGATCATGCATCTTGATGGCCATCTTGACCCCTTGGATGAGCTGGGTTCCACTGCGCTGCGCGCTTTCTCGCGGCACTCAGCCATGACTTCCTTGGGGATCATCCTGATTGCAAGAGCTGTGCCGA
Organism: Chloroflexota bacterium; assembly: GCA_017885485.1. Classification (GTDB taxonomy): domain Bacteria; phylum Chloroflexota; class Dehalococcoidia; order UBA2247; family RBG-13-53-26; genus RBG-13-53-26. The sequence goes on along the minus strand of JAFNFZ010000075.1, from coordinate 6,586 downwards.
GACGAGCGATGACTATGTCATCGAGAACGCCAATGACTGGTATGAAATCGGGGATTGGGTCGATCGGGCTGACGACAAGAGCGACGACGCCGGTCAGAAGAAGCTTGGCATACCAAGGCGTCCTGGGGTCGCGGCAGGCCAGATAGAGGGCATAGATCTCCGCCCAGAGCGATCTGCCTTGCCGCGTGATATTCTTGATCGGTTCCATAGTCTAGGCATGACCTATCTTGCCTAGTAGTCGTCACTCCTAACGGGCAAGGAGAAGGTCAGAATCCCCCTACCCGGGGCCATCCACTAGATTAGCCGCCAATCTAGATATGAGAACGCAGACTACCGCGAACACGCATATGACTGCTCCAACTACAGTCAATGGGACAATGGAAGTCAACACCCCAATTACCACCAGAAGCACGCCCACAAGCATGATGACACTAGCTGTTACACATCCACCCAATTTTACGATACAGCCCAGCAACTTCTGTGCTTTCCTCACACTCTTCATTGACCATTACCTCCCTTGCTGCCTATTCTACCCCTTCAGCCCCAGATGGTCACACGGGGGCGTCCCTCTGCCACTTCTGCACAAAAGTGAAGGGGGCCTGTTACAGCCCCCTTGTGGAGAAGAAGATCTCCGGTGACCTTTCCAGCCTTGAGATCAGACCTCCACTGAGTTGCCGGACAAGTGGACGGCGGCAACCCCTTCCTTCTGCCCTAGCGGGCATTACTTCTTGTGGCTGGTTCGACCACCCGAGAAGGATTGTTATTGTACCAGTGTCTTCGATTGTGTCAACTCACCGGCGCCCCATTCGCTTAGAATTGGCCCAGCAATCTACTTCTTCCTACCCAAGAGGAAATACAGAATCAACCCGATTAGTGGCAGCAGGATGATGAGGACGATCCACAGAACCTTCATGCCGGTATCCAGGGAACTCTTGACACAATCCACGATCGCAACGATGTCCAATACCAGAATGATAAGGCCTACGATTCCACCAAGAGGACCCATCTCTACTCCTTTCTTGAGTCGCGCCGAGTCAGCACGACTCAGGTGCATTATATACCGTCTTCAGTCTCAGCCCCAGGTGGCCAGGGGACGCATCTGCAATGATATCGCGGTCATCACCCCAGGCGGGCCATACTGGACGATATGCAGAACTCCGAGCTTCGAGCTGACCTTCAGTCTGTAGGACGTCCGCTAGCCGGAACCCGAACCCGAGACCTTTCGCGTGCAGGGCAAGGAGTCTGCTGGTCAAGCGCACGTTCGAATCCCTTCAAGCGTGACAGCCTCAACTCTGACCGTATGAGTTGCCCGCGTTCCCAGCGCTGACAACTCTGCGTTCACGAGCCACTGGATCACGTTGGTAGCCATCAATCGGCGAATGGGGAACCCCCCCCAGATCGTTGAGGCTAGCTGCCCTTCGCGGAACGACGTTCCGGCCGCGTTGTCAGCTTCCCCACCGTTAGCTGACGGGTGGATTCAGAGCACGGGCCTACGACGGCAAATACCTAGAGTGCCAGCCCCCGCGCCCTGGCCTTGGCCACAATCTCCGGTTCGCTCCACCAGGGCTTCAGGCCCATGTCCTTGGCCACCACGTTCGCCGCGTTGTACCCGCCACCCAGGAGCACCATCCCCCCGGGGTACGTGCTGGCCCCGCATAGGTAGAGATTCTGAACTGGCGTGCGGTAGCTGGAGCATTCGATGTTGGGTCTCATATAGCCCATCTGCAGTGACTCATAGGCGCCGTGCTTGAAGGAGCCCCTGACCATGTTGACGAACTTATCCTCAATGTACGAGGGCGGGTTCTCATACCGCCTAATGATCTTGTTCGCCTCCACATTGGGGGCATACTGCCGCATGAGTTCGAGGATGCGGTCACCGTAGCTGCGGCTAATGTCATCCCAGGTGCCCTCGCGGGCCTCAAATGGGGCCAGGGTCTCGAACCTGACAGTGGACACTCCCGGTTGCACGTCGAGAGGGGCCTGGATGGGATCGATGTCGCTGACCACGGTCACGTGGCCGGCGATGCCCAGCCCGCCCTCTTTGACCGTCTTGAGATGGCCCAGGAAATCGGCCGGGCTGTTGTACCCCATGATCTTGATGGAGGCGCCATCAACACCAGGATCAGCTTGTGCCGCTTTGAAGAGTGGCCTCTCCTTGAGAGCCAGATGAAGGCCGAAGAGACTCCAGTGCTCCCATCTCCACATCTTGGCCGTTTCTGCGCATCCCTTGGATATGCCGGCCATGACTGACTCGGGGATGAGCTTGGTGAACGTGGTCACTGGATCCGTGGAGGTGATCACCGCCTTGGCTTCGAACATCTTCCGGCCGAGGTGCTCCGCGTTGGTGAGCCCCACCTCAACCCCCTTCGCCGCCCCGTTCTCCACGATGATCCGCGTGACCGCATAGCTCTCGAGTACATCACCACCGTGGCTTATGATGGCCCGGTGAAGGGCTGAGGACAGCCGGTGAGACCCGCCGCGTATCAGCGACATGTTAAGCATCCGGTTGAGGTACAGCGGTACCAGATACCCCATGCCGGTTACCTCGGGGTCCAGCCCCCACATGCAGACCAGGTGCAGGACTAGCGTTTGGAGAAGAGGATTCTCAAAACCCCACTCATCCAGGATTTGCAGAGGGGTCTTCTCAGAGAGCTCTAGAATTCTTCTTCCGGCCGCGTCCTTGCCGAGCATTACCGCATAGTCCACAGGAGGGACAGGCAAGGTATACGTCGCGGGAATCAGCGAGGCATATGAGAGTTCCTGGCACTCCGTGTATACTTCGCGGAACCTCTGCGCATCCCGGGACGAGAACTTTGCGATGGCCTCCACGCTGCGGTCAAGGTTGCTGTAGAGGGTCAGCGCCTTGCCATCTGAAGCCAGAAGCGATGCCTGGGCGTCAGGTCGTATGTACACGCAGCCCTCTGACTCGAGTTCCAGGTCTTTGTACGGGGGCATGACATCCATCATCATCATGTATATGGCATGCAGATTGAACCTGAACGCGGAGTGATCCTCGCTTACCAGCCCGCCACCCGTTTCATGGCGTCTCTCTATGACCAGCACCTTGGCACCTGCCCGCGCCAGGTATGCTCCCGCGGTCAGGCCGTTCGGTCCACCACCTATGATGATGACGTCGTAAGTCTGCTTTGCCACGATACTGCCCTCCTCACGTCGATTCGGCCACTCAGGCTATCTGCTTAGCGTTGGCCCCAATGCGCTGCAGGAACAGCTTCGTATAATCTCCCGGCTGACTGACCCACCAGCTCCGATCCTTGACTCCGAGGTCGTCAGCCACCGCTTTGGCGCAGGTGTATCCGCCGCCCAGCGAAGTAACGGATATGCTTCCCATGGAGTTGCTGATGTAGAGCTTGGCGATAGGTGTCCTCGGAGCATTGCAGCCGGCAAACGGCCGCCAGCTCCACCACTGCCGTTCGCCGTAGTAGCCGCTGCTCATGTGTCCCATTGAGCTGGGATTGCGTCTCCAGGTGTCCCAAGGCGTGTCACAGTAACGTGCGATCCTAGCCCGCTTCAGGTTGGGCACGAGTTGGCTCAAGCTGTCTTCAACCTTGTCTCCATAGTCTTCCCTGATGTCATCCCATTTCTGCGGCCCGCCCAGCGGCCTGATGGTCGTAGGCACATTGGCCCAGGTCAAGACATTGTATTGACCTGGTGGTGCCTGAGTGGGATCGGCATCACAGAAGGTGTGAATGCAGTACCCGAGATTCACCGGCGGATCCGGGGGTGTGTCCAGGATCATGACATGCTCATCCATCCTGAGGACGTCGGCCATGCTTTCAGCTCCGAAATTGAAGCTGAACCCCCGGTCGATCTCAGGGAACCTGTCGATACACTTCCATTGCGGTCGTTCCTTGAGGACCCACCAGGTGGTGAACAAAGGAGATCCCCTGTAGTCGAAATTCCTGCCCCCGACGGCGGCGAACTTGGGCAGTTTGTCCTCACCTACAAGCTGGATGAACGTGGGATACGGGCTGAGATTACTTATCACTGCCTTCCTTGCTTTGAATTCAGCTTCAGGGTAGATGGCGTCTTTGGAGAGGGCCACACCTTTGGCTTCACCACCCTCCACGACGATCTTCGCTACCGGGCAACCGGCGAGCAGTCTGCCCCCATGGTGGACAAAGCACCTGGCAAGGGCGTGGGTCAGATTGTGGCTGCCGCCCCGGGCGGTGCCCACACAGGCAATGCCCGCACCGGCCATCAACGCCGTCATCATAAGGATTATCGTGGAACCGGCGATTCTGCTCGTGATGTCTACGGCCAGGGTTATCGGCCAGCCGGCTACGAATATCTTGCTGCGATCGTCCTCCCACATCTCATTCAGAATCTGAACACCGGTCATGTATAGTGCGTCCTTTGGGAAGACGGGCACCATGGCGGAGAACATGTCCAAGAGTTGCTGCACCTGAAGAAAACTCTCGTCCGTCATCGGTTGGAAGAACATCATCTTGAAGATTTCCGCGGCGACGCCACTTTCCAGCAGTGGGGCAACCGACTTGGATATGGTGCGGAATGTCTCGGCGTCCTTGGCATTCACACGCTTCCAGACGTCGTAGGTCACATTCGGGTCGTACCAGTGCCAGGCCAGCGCGGTACTGTTCTTGAAGGGGGCAAAGTACACTATGGGTCCGGGCATGAGAAGCTCAAAGCCGAATCGGTCAAGGTCAAGGTCAAGGGGAACTGGCCCCACGCCGGAGAACAGGCCGTTCGCATGAACGCTCACCATAGCCCCGGGATGCAGCAACTCCTGAGTGGAACAGAAGGTGCCGACCTCGTCCCGCCTTTCCAGAACAAGCACCTTTAAACCGGCCTTCTGTAGGTAGCAGCCCGCGGTCAGGCCATTTATCCCCCCGCCAATGACGATGACATCATAATCTTGATCAACCTTGGCCATTTCTTCCCCTCCATCTGCAATCGTTTCTACTTGACCGGCGCTGGTCCTGATACTCCCATAAGGCGGTCAGCCAGGTTCAGCGCACTTCCCGAAGCCATCTCAGTGCCGATTCCCCTCGAGCCGGCATCTGCACCGACCAGCCAGAGCCCGCTGACCGGGGTTGCCAGCTCCGGGCGGAGCCTACCTACCTGGCCAGGCGTCTGCCCCATCCCGATGGCCTCTCCCGCCGCGTGGTTGGTCAGCTCCGTCGCGTCCAGCCGCGTTGAGCGCAGCTGCCATACGATCGATCTCTTGAGGTCCGGGAACAGTTCGCACACTTTGGCATGGACCCGGTCGAGAATCGCGTCGCAAAGTTCAGGCGTGGCGCCCGCTGGGGCAGCCGTGCCCGCTACCACCAACTGTCGGCCCTCCGGTGCCAGGCTAGCGTCCAGATTTGAAGGCACAGGCATGAAAATATACGGATCATCCGGCGGTCTTCTCTCTTCAACATAGTCGAACACCCGGTCCGGAGGCAGGCTAGGCATGTGGAAGACGACAGCGTAGGGTATGACCCGGCGGTCAAGCGCGTACTTCAATGTGACATAGGCATTGGAGTAGCCAAGACGCTCGGCCCTGGTGACATACTCGTTGGGGAAATGCTGCCTGCCTACCAGATCAAGCGTGCGGACGATGCCCGCGCTTGAGATGACCACGTCGGCGTCATGGTGCCCGGAGGCAGTCTCCACTCCCATCACTTTGCCATTCCCGATACAGATGCGTGTCGTCGCTTCCCCAAAGCGCACTGAGCCTCCAAGCTTCTCGAATGCCTGCAAGAAGGACCCAGGAATCCGGCCACTGCCACCCGCCGGATAGCCAAAGCTCGCATCGTTGAACATGTGCGAGAAACACCAGACGAATTCGCCCGCAGAGGCTTGCCGGTAGGAGAGGGCGAAATAGAGCTGGGAGAGGCAGTTCATGAACAGATGAACCATGTCATCGTCGGTGAAGCGGGATACGTAGTCCTGGAGGGACACGGCATCGTTCGCCTCCACGCCACGCCCACTCAGAAGAGAACGCATGAGGCGGAAGGCGCCGATGTAGTTCTTCGTGCGGACACCCAGCTTCCTCGCGACGCCAAACTGGCGCAGCAGTGGCCTGATGTCGAGGCGGAAATCGAACTCCACCCTCCCCATCACGCGACACGCGGGATCCCGTGTCACCCAGGCGAGATTCCCGGCCAGACGTCGATTGACGCGGCCATGGGGGCCTCTCTCCCCCCTGCTGAACATGTGCACGCCGAAGTCATACTTGAACCCATCCTTCACCATGGACGCACAGCGTCCGCCAGAGAAGGGGTGCGATTCCAGCACGGTGACCTGGTAGCCCTCTTTCGCCAAGAGGGCGGCGGCCGCTGCCCCTCCCACTCCGGCTCCGATTACTACTGTCTTCCTATTCGTGGCCAACTCCCCCTTCCTTTGGGCAGTGTTACTCCGGCGCCTAGACTACTCTGGTTGCCGGTTGGATTACCGCAACGTGGGACCACGGGTCTACAGGCATAGTGAAGGCTCCTGTGCTGGAAGCGGGCCAGAATGAGGCGGGAAGGCCAGAGGAAGAAATGACAAAACGAGTCTTCCTGCCAGATTGAAAGACCACTTCCGGGTCATCACGCACCCCCTTATGTGTGGTCTGGCGCTG
>JAFNFZ010000074.1 GCA_017885485.1 Chloroflexota bacterium | reverse complement strand
GCACCCTCGTCATGGAAAGCGTCGCGGCGACATTGCGCTCGACAAACGCCCCGGTGCAACCCACCCAGAACAGGGTGTTCGCGCGATCGCCTTCAGCCAGGATCCTGAGCCCCAGGTCACTTGTCCAGTCGCCCCTCAATCTCAGGGACTGGATTCCAGCCCATGGGTGCCCCCTTGACTGCATATTCCTGAGCATGATCCGGGCATTTTCCGGCATCTTCTCTTTCGTCAGCACCAGGTTGCGTCTGAGGTCGATGATCTTGCGTATGTNNTGTTGACCGGGCATACCTCTTGGCACGCGCCGCACGTGGTGCAGGCCCAGATCTCATCCTCGGTGACCACATCACCGATCATTGTCTTGAGCGGGGTCTTGGTCGGGGGGTCGGCCCGGGTCTCTGCCTGACTTTCCGAAGAGGTCCTCGTCTGACTGGCGAGTAATCCGGGGCCTGCCTCCAGCAAGTGCTCCTTCAAGTTGTGGATGAACTCTCTAGGCGAGAGGGACTTGCCACTCAACTGGGCGGGGCAATTGACATGGCACCGGCCGCAGACAGCACAGGCATAGAGGTCAAGCAGATCCTTCCAGGTAAAGTCCTGTATCTTCGATACGCCAAAGGTCTCCTGCTCCTCAAGAGCGATGGGCTCAAGCGCCAATCCAGGTCCCAGGGGTCTGAAGAAGGTATTGACGAAGGAGGCAAGTATGTGCAGGTGCTTGGACCGCGGAACATAGACCAAGAAGCCGAGGATCACCAGATAATGCAGCCACCACACTCCCCGGTAGCTGGCCTCCAGAGTGCCTTGCGAAAGGCCGGTTCTGCTGAGGAAGCCTGCCAGCGCTGCCCCTAGGGGAGGCCAGGAGGCGTGAACCGCACGGGCCGCAAGGTCGAAGGCTTCGCCGAAGACGTGGAGCACCATCAGGGAGAATATCATCAGCAGTATGATCGCGGCTTCAGCTGAAGGCTCCAGCCTCTGCGGTCTTAGGACATAGCGCCGGATCGCCGCCACGACTAGGGCCAGAGTCACCAATACCGCTGCAATGTCTAGGATCGAAGAATAGACGGTCTCGAAAGGGGTGCGCGCAATCAGCGGGGCAAGTCCAAAGCCTCCGGCAAGACCGATGAAGATGATGTAGCCCACGAAGAACAGGCAAAAGCACCAGAAGACCAAGGCGTGTCCTATCCCGGCCCGATCCTTTCGAGTGACGGTCTTCAGGCTGCACCACTGAGAGACGGTCTCGGCCAGCATCCCCCTGACTCTCTCCCCTATCCNNGCCGAAGCGGTTCTCCTGCTTCCCCAGACGCATGAGGCGATAGAGGAAGTAGACCCTTTGTAGAAACAAGCCGAGGGCGATGGCGAACAACGCCCAGAAGATGACATACCCCGGTATGCCCCAATAGGTTGCGCCAGCCGGCGACACTAGGACCTCTCTTGCTCTTGCTTGCTCTTTCTGACGATCGTCCTTCGTTCTACAGGTAGCGGAGGTGGAACAGGCCCGCCAGAGACCCTTGTCACTGCACCAAACTTGGTGGGGCAAGCCTCAAAGCAGGTCTCGCACTTTATGCACTTCACTTGATCAACGACGTGGACCTGGTTCTTGCCACCGACAATCGCCCCAACAGGGCATCTCTTCGCGCAGATCATGCAGGCCTGGCACTTCTCCGGGTCGATGTAGTACGAGAGGACCTCGCTGAATAGCCTATGTACTTCGTCCCGAGTGAAGAGCCCGTCATACTCCTCTGGGTTCACGAGACGCGACGCCAGTTTCTCGTTCTTCACCCGCTTGATGTAGGGGACCAGCCTTCTGACTTCTGCAAGTCTGGACTCCAGTTCCCTTTGCTCAACTCCTTCGGCCTTGCCCAGACGGCCCAGTTGTTTCACCTGATCGCCGAACTCACCCATCACTTCGGCGAACCGGTTTCCTTCAGCGGAAGACATGAACTCGATCCTTAGCCTATCTGGATTCAGCCCCACATGTTCCATGATTCTCTTACAGAGAAGCGTCATGTTGAGCGCGTGGTAGTTCCCATGAGTCACATAGTTGCATTCATTGAGACGGCAGCCCCCAATGAACACCCCATCCATTCCGTTGGAGAAGGCCCGGAACACGAATTCCGGGTCAACCCTACCGGAACACATGACGCGTATCAGCCTGGTTTCAGTTGTGTATTGAAGCCTGGAAACTCCAGCCGCGTCCCCCGCGCCGTATGCTCAATAGTGGCATACGAAGCCCAGGATCCTTGGTTTGAACTTGGTTTCTGTGCTCATTCGTTCTCACCTTTCGCACACGAGAACAGGGTTTGGGGATTCCGGGCGTCGAGGGGTCGAGGTTCTTGTCTTCCTGTCCTTCCCTTGACTCCCTGACCACCTGAATCCCGACTCTGTTCACGAGTAGACTTCCGCCGCGGCGTCAATCTGGGCTAACAGCTCTTCATCCGTAAAGTGCTTCAGCTGAATCGCCCCCGTGGGGCACTTGGCGTTGCAGAGACCATCTCCCTTGCAGAGCACAGGATTGACGACAGCCTTCTTGCCCTGTCGGGTCTCCGCAAACGCTATGGCGTCGTACGTGCAGGCCGAGATGCATTGCCCACACCCGATGCACTTCTTCTCGTCCACCTCACAAATGGAGCCGGAGGCGATGATGGTGTCATGCGAGAGAAGCGTCAGCACCCGGCCCGCAGCTCCATAAGCCTGGTTGATCGTTTCCGATATGGACTTGGGATAGTGGGCCATTCCGCAGAGATAGACGCCGTCTGCGGCGAACTCAACGGGTCTCAGTTTGACATGGGCTTCCTGGAAGAAGCCATCCGGGCCCAACGTCACCCTGAATTGCCGCGATACCTCCTCGCTTCCTGCGGGGGGCGTGATCGCCGCGGCCAAGGCGACGATATCGGCATCGATTTCGACCTTCACGCCCAAGATGTATTCTGGGGCGGTCACCTTCAATACAGGCCGACCATCCTCCGACACACCCGCCTTCACCTCTGGTTTGTCTCGCGGCTCGTAGCGGATGAACTTGACATCCTTGTCTGCCGCTTCCCTGTAGTAGTCCTCGCTGAAGCCATAGGTCCTCATATCCCGGAAGAGAATGTAGATGTCCACCTTCGGGTTGATCGCCTTCAGCTTCAATGCGTTCTTGATCGACTCGCTGCAACACATCCTGCTGCAGTAGTTCCTGGCCTCGTTCCTACAGCCCACGCACTGGATCATCACCACGCTTTCCGCCTGCACCACCTTCTCGTTCCCCTGGTTGATCTGCTCCTCCAACTCAAGGTGGGTCATGACCCTGTCATCTTGTCCATAGAGGTACTCGACAGGTCTGTACAGATCAGCGCCTACGGCGATGACGGTTGCGCCGTGTCTTATCTGTGTGACCCCTCTTTCGGACTTCACGCTGGTTACGAAGTTGCCGACATACCCGGCCGCCTCTGTGACAGTCGCATCCGTGTATACGTGGATCAGGGGGTCCTGATAGACCCTGTGCACAAGGGCACGCAGGTAGGCCTGGACATCCAGCTCTTCCAGGGTGTGATAGATCCTTCTTGCGGTCCCTCCTAAGTCCTTCTCCCTTTCCACCAGATGGACCTGGTGCCCCTGGTTGGCCACGGAGAGCGCGCAGGTCATGCCGGCGATCCCCCCACCGAGCACCAACGCCGCCTGATGGACCGGCAGATCGATTTCCTGTAACGGCGCCAGATGGCTGGCGCGTGCTACCGACATCCGGATGATGTCCTTTGCCTTCCGGGTGGCCTCTTCCTTTTCCTTGGAGTGGACCCAGGAGCAATGCTCTCGGATATTGGCCATCTCGAAGTAGTACTGATTCAGCCCTGCCTCACGAACCGTGTCCCGGAACAGCGGCTCGAGGGTCCTCGGAGAGCAGGCTGCGACAATGACACGATTGAGCCCTTTCTCCTTGGTCATGTCTGTGATCTCTTTGGCGCAATTCGTGGCGCATGAGAACAGCTGTTCCTGAGCGTAGACGACATTGGGTAGGGTCTTGCAGTATTCCACTGTCTCAGGGACATTGACTACTCTTCCGATATTCGCGCCGCAATGACAGACAAAGACCCCTATCCTCGGCTCCTCGTTGGAGACGTCCTTCTCCGGCGGATAGACCCTTACTCTTGCCAGCTTCCCTCGCCGGTAATCAAGGAGTTCAGCACATTGAGAACCGGCTCCGCTGGCGCTGAAGACTGACTCGGGAATATCCAAGGGGCCCTGGAAGGCTCCGCTCACAAAGACCCCAGGCCTGGTGGTCTCCATGGGATTGACGGAGTTGATCCTGCAGTAGTCGTGACGATTGAGTTCTATGCCGAACTTCTCTGCCAGGACCTTTGCATCAGCAGGAGGGTTCAATCCAATCGACAATACCACCAGGTCGAATTCCTCCTCTTTCACTCCCTCGCCCGGTGTTGAGTAGCGTATGGCGACGTTCTTGCTTTGCGGGTCCTCCCTGACGATGGAGGTGTAGCTTCTTATGAACCGAATCCCCGGAAGCATCTCTGCTCTCTGGAAGAACCGCTCGAAATCCTTGCCATGAGAACGAATGTCGTTGTGGAATACCGTGCACTCTGCCGCGGCATCGTGCTCTTTCGTCAGAATGACCTGCTTCTGGGTGTAGGTGCAGCATACGGCTGAACAGTAGCTGTTCTCGCCCGGGGTGACCCGCCGCGAGCCAACGCATTGGATCCAAGCGATCCGGTGAGGATGCTTCCGATCGGAGGCACGAAGGATCTCTCCCTCGTAGGGTCCGGTGGCGCACATCAGCCGTTCATAGTCGAGACTGGTGAGCACGTTCTGCATCTTCCCGTAGCCGTATTCATCATTCACCCCGGGATCAAATGGCTCAAGGCCCGGAGACAGGATGATCGCCCCAACATTGATCTCTACCTTCTCCGCCGTCTGGTTCAGGTCGATGGCGTCATTCTTGCAGACGGCTTCGCAAATGCGGCACTTCTTCTCCTTCAGGTAGAGACAGCTCTCATCAATGTACGTGATCAGCGGGATGGCTTGGGCGAAGTAGATGTGGATGGCTTTGTTCTTCGATATCTCCTGATTGAATCGATCCGGATACTTGACCGGGCAGTATTCCACACAGGTCGTACAACCCGTGCACTTGTCCTCCAGCACGTACCGCGGCTTCCTGACCAGCGTTACCCTGAAGTTGCCCGCCTCCCCCTCCACGCGATCCACTTCGGTGTAGGTCAGGACCTCGATGTTCGGGTGCCGGCCGACCTCGACCAGCTTGGGTGCGAGTATTCA
>JAFNFZ010000073.1 GCA_017885485.1 Chloroflexota bacterium | reverse complement strand
CTTGTCGATGACGTTCCGGACGTGTTTCTTGGCAGTGCCCACAGTGATATCCAGGGTTGCGGCGATTGCCTTGTTCGAGTCTCCGTTTGCCATGAGCCTCAGCACATCGACTTCCCTCTCGGTGAGATGAGCCGCCTCAGCCGCGCGCTCGGCAAGCGTCCTCCGGCCGTTTTGAAGCAAATCCTCCACGGCAGTGCGCAGCAATACCGTTGTCATCTAGGTGCCACCTTCGACCACACGATGGATGCTTTGCCCGACTGGAAGGCTATAGGTCTAGCGTATCTGCTTTGCGCAAGCAGAGGTGCATGTTCTCGCATCTGTTCCGGAATGTTCATGCTATCGTTCGCCTGGCGTCTACCATTCATCACTCCTGCGGGCATGATCTCAGCCCATCGGAGGTGATTTCTAAACAGCTTCTCCTCACCACACGTTTTGCACACACCCTTGCTCAAGGGGTCTATGGCAACTTCAATGACCCAGTGATGGCAACAGTTGTCCTTCATATTGCGCGCGGCCGGAATGGGGGCGGTGAACCCGAGTTCCCCGAACACAAGTCCCATGTGTCGCTCTCTTTGCAGGTTCGCCGCGACTGGTTCGCCGTTAGTCTCTTTTGTCTCAGTCAGTTGGTGGAACAGGGCCATGGGACAGGAGACTAGTGCCGGTCAACGCCAATAAGAGGCATCGCGATTCTGAGTGTAGAGGTGGGAATGGGTTACTTGCCTGGGTATGTGATGCTCGCCTGGACAGCGTAGCGGAGCAACTGGACTTGGTTGTGCACGCCGAGTTTGTGCATCACATGGGCCCGGTGGGCTTCAACCGTGCGTCGGCTAACAGACATTCGCGCAGCGATTTCCTCATTGTTCAAACCTTGCAGCAGCATATGAAGTACCTCGCGTTCTCTCACGGTCAGCCTCTCGTGAGGCTTAAGCACCGTGCCCTTCTGCTTCTGTAGATAGCCTTCGATAGCTTGCTCGGAGAGTGGGTGACTGAGGTAGCGGCGACCAAGAACCGCCTCTCGCATGGCATGAATTAAATCATCGGCAATGGAGTCCTTGAGAACATAGGCCTTCGCTCCGCTCCGCAGAGCCTCCAGGACATAGCCCTCGTCAGAATGCATAGATAGAACAACCACGCAGGTCTTTGGTGATACCTTCTTGACATACCGCGTGACCTCGATTCCGTTCATGCCACCCATCATCATGTCGACTACCAGTACGTCAGGCTGCAAGCGTTCCACGATCTGCGTTGCCTCTGGACCATCGCCAGCCTCGCCAACAACGCTAATGTCCGGTTGCCCGTCCAGGAGCGCTCGGAGGCCCTGCCTCACGATGTTGTGATCATCCGCTAGAACTACGGTTATCGTTTTCTTTGCTCCTTATCCGTTTTCGTCCTCTCTTTTGCCAGGGGCAGCTCGGCTATTACACAGGTGCCTTCCCCAGCCGTTGATTGTACCAGCAGCTTGCCTTTCAGAGACACCGCGCGCTCACGCATACCATGGAGGCCCGTGCTTGTGGGGGCTACCTTATCAAGGTCAAAGCCGACGCCGTGGTCTTCCACCGCCACGATGAGTGCATCATATTTGACACGAACACGGACCATCACTTCAGTGACTTGTGCATAGCGTGCGACGTTTGTCAGTGCTTCCTGCACGATGCGATAAGCCGCAGTGATGGTGTCCTGAGGCAGATCCCTCCGAAGCCCGCGGTGCTTGAAGTGGACATGCACGTTAGTCTGGGCAGTGTAGCGTTTGAAATGCCAAAGCAGGGTTGGCAGGAGGCCAAGGTCATCCAGCATGCTTGGCCGGAGATCAAGAGATATGCTTCTTACCCGGGCCATCAGTTCACGCAACGCTTCGCGTGCTTCCCCTAGCTCAGAACCATGTCCGGTCAACCTTGCAGGTGAAGCCCTGTCCAGATAGAGTTTGAGTGCGGTTAGCGATTGGCCAACTTCATCGTGCAGTTCACGAGCTAACCTGTGGCGTTCGTTCTCCTGTGCTGTGACCAGACGATGTGAAAGATTCCTTAAGCGCTCTTCAGCTTGCTTGCGCTCCGTGATATCGCGAAATGCGGCGAGATAGGCCGGAGTGCTTTCCCAATCAGTCTCCACAATGCGCATCTCGACGGTGGTCTTCTCTCCGTTGTCTTTGAGGATCTCAAGCTCGGTCTTCTCACCTAAAGGAAACCCGAACAAAGTGCCCGCCATCTCTTGCACAGTGCGGCCGAAAAGAAGCCCAGCAGCCGGGTTGGCGAAGCGGATGAGGCCATCTGCGGTGACTACGATCATGCCGTCAGCGCTGCTGGTGATGACCCGCCGGAAGTTGGCATCAGTTGCCCTGAGGTCTTCCTCAGCGATTCTCCGTACGCGGCGGTTCTCCGACTCGCGCAACTCCCTCTCAATCGCCGTGCTAAGGCGTTTTAGATTGTCTTTCATCAAGTAGTCATTCGCGCCGCACTTCATGCATTTCACCGCGGTGTCCTCACCGATCTTGCCAGAGACAATAATGATCGGAATGTCGAAACCTCTCTGCCTGAGCTGTTCTATCGCTTCCAGCCCACCGAATCCGGGGATCACGAAATCACACAGGATGATGTCCCATATTGGCCCATCGAGAGCGGCATTCATGGCCTCAGCCGTGTACACTCGCTCAACACTGGGATTGAAGCCAGAATTCCGCAACTCACGCACCAGGAATAGAGCGTCGTCTTCAGAATCATCAACAATCAAAACGCGGATCGGCTNNCCCACCCATCACTCCTGGTTGCGGCGCTGACTATGGCGGCGGCTCATTCAGGACCAGCCAGTAGAGTCCGACATCTCGCACTGCCTTCGCGAACTGCTTGAAGTCCACTGGCTTGAGAATGTAGCTGTTGGCTCCCAGTTTGTAGCTCTTGGTCAAATCCTCGTCTTCTCTGGACGAGGTCAGAACAACCACAGGCAGCAGCCTGGTGCGTGGGTCACCCCGCAAGCGTTGCAGCACTTCCATACCATCCAGCTTTGGCAACTTCAAATCCAGCAGGATCACCTCGGGTCCAGCACTGGTGTCACGACCGGAATAGGCGCCGGTTCCGAAGAGGAAATCCAGTGCTTCAACTCCGTCTCGTGCGACAACCACTTTGTTCGCAATTCTGGCCTTCTTGAGCGCCCGCTCGGTGAGAACCACGTCGTCAGGGTTGTCCTCCACCAACAGGATTATCCCGCCTTTGAATTGTTTTCTCATTTTCTCTCCCCATTATCATTGAGTGTAAAGTAGAATGTCGCGCCATTGCCCGCTTGACCTTCGGCCCAGACGCGGCCTCTGTGGCGAGCGATGATACGCTTTACCGTGGCTAAGCCGATCCCTGTGCCCGGGAACTCGTCTTTCACATGAAGACGCTGGAAAGGAACGAACAGCTTGTCTTTATAGGTCATATCGAAGCCGACGCCATTGTCTCTCACAAAGTACACCTGCTGACCAGCTTCATTCCTGGCACCGAATTCTATCTTCGGCTTTTTGCGTTTCCCGGTGAACTTCCACGCATTGCCCAGCAGATTAGTTAGCACTGCTCTCAGAAGTGGTGCATCTCCATAACCTGATATGTCGGGGGCAATGATAAACTCACCATGCCTTTTAGGCTCGTCAGTCTGAAGCCCTTCTGTGATTTCCCTGGCCAGTTGGCTGAGGTCCACCTTCCTCCAATGCATGTCCGCACGGCCCACGCGCGACAGCTCGAGCAAGTCATCAATGAGTCGCCCCATGAGCTGACTGGCCATCCTTAACCGCTGCAGATAGTTCTTCCCGCTGTCATCCAGTTTGTCAGCATAGTCTTCCAGCAGCGCCAGGCTGAAGCCATCAATGCTCCGAAGCGGTGCCCGCAGGTCATGCGAGACAGAGTAGCTGAAGGACTGCAATTCAGTGTTCGCCATCTCTAATGCCTCGGCTCTGGCTGTCAATTCCTGGTTCAGATTCCTGATCTCCTCTTCCGCCAACTTCCGCTCAGTGATATCCTGACTCTGGGCTATCGTGGCAATGGCCCTTTTGCCGTCAGAGGCATAAATGGTGGCGGAGTTCCACAGAACAGTTCCCACACTTCCATCTGCCCGAAGAATCGGTATCTCCTCAGCCTCCCATCTCTCTCCGGCTAGAGTTCGACGAATCTGTGCCAGCGATTTCTCTCGAGTTTTCTCTGGAAATAGCAGATCCAGTTGTCTACCCAGCAGGTCGTCTTCACTGAGTCCTGTGAGGCGCTGGAAGGCGCGGTTGAACCTGGTGATTCGCAGATCGAAGTCCCAGACAATGACGGGAGCATTGGCATAGTCCAGCAGCCTATCCAGATAGTCCCGCGTCTCCCGCAGTGCATCCTCAGTCTGCTTGTGCTGCATGGCATTGGCCACCAGATCGGCAATGGCTCCCATAAGCGACAACTCTCCATCCGTGAAATGGGTGCGTGTTCGAGTGCCGAAAGAGAGCGTCCCCAGCACTCGATTATGGGCCACAAGTGGGTGGCAGGCATAAGCCTGGATACCGTATGACTTGACCAACTCAGTGCGCGGGTCAGGCGTCTCGAGAATGTTTTCGGCCACCAGTCGGCAACCATCAAGGGCGGCACAGTCACACACAGCCACGCCATAATCGAGCCACTCGATCTCTCGCGCTTGCTCCTCGGTGATCCCGGCGAAGGCCTTCAAGCACAAACGTCCGGCAGACTCATCGACCATAAAATGGAAGAAGGCATGGCAATTGAGAAAGGCCATGGCTTTGAGGCACAAGCTGTTGACCACAAGTTGTGGCGAGTCGGACCTGAGTAATTCGCTGGCCATTTCAGCCAGGAGGTGTACCCAGCGCTCCGCTTCAACGCGCTCACTGGTGTCCTCGAACAACACTGTGATCACCGTCCCGCGCCCAGGGCATTAAGTACACTCTTCGTATCGGACAGATCGCCAATGATCCGGATGGCCGGTTTAGGAAACACCCTTTCCAGCATTGGGACGGCAATGACGTTATCCGCCCTGGCCCGTTCGGGATGCTCCAGCAGATCGACTATTTCGATAACGTAGTTGCCCGCAAAGTACTCCTCACAGAGATCCTTGAGATGCAGACGGGCTGTCTCGTATCTTGGCGCCCGGCCGGCCACATACAATCGGAAGGTCCAGCGACCGTCCAGCCGTTTCCCTTGACTGGATCGAGGTGCAGTCTCTCGA
>JAFNFZ010000072.1:1810-2726 GCA_017885485.1 Chloroflexota bacterium | reverse complement strand
CGATCATAGAAAGAAGTCCAGCTCTAGGGGGACGGTATCGCTCAGTTGACTTCCATGGGGCCCGCGTAGACTGCGCTGTTCATATTCCGGTGTCACTGGAGGGTGCTGTAGAGAGAACCTGTGTGCACAGACTATTCTCTCACCTTGGGCTCCCTTTGGAATACAAGACGGTGCCCTGGCCCATGGCAAAAGTCAGTAAAGAAAAGCCTGGCAAAGTGGAGCTCTTCGCCATGGACCCGAAGCTCGGGGCAGCGAACTTCTTCGCGTTTTTCGCCTTTGCCACAGGCATCGAGATGGAGGATTCGACAAAGAAGGAACTCCAAAGGATCACTGACCTCTGCGAGGCTATGTCTGAAGAAGAATGCCGCAAGGCAGTGAACATACGTTTTTCCGACTGGATCGAGAAGAATGTCAGAGACCCTATGGCCCAAATGGTGCTTCAGAACCTGGGGCCCATCATCGGCGCTCCGTCAAAGGATGTCAACTTCGGAATGGTTGCCAACGCCTTCGCCACATTCAACCGCGCTGGTGCTCCTCTGCTTTGTTATCCCAAGCACGGAACCTTGGAGAGTGCGGTGATAGACCCTCTGACAAAGCACTACACTAGCCACGGCGGGAAGGTCATCACCAACAGGACAGTCAGAAACATCCTCATAGAGGAGGGGAAAGCAAAGGGGGTGCTTGTTTCAGATGATCAGAACTGCTTCATGTTGGAAGAATACCGTGCCCCTGTTGTCATATGCGCTGTGCCAATATTCGAAGCAGTATCCAGGAACATCCTTGGACGCGAGTTTCTAACGAGGGACTGGGCTGAGGTCGTGAAGCAGTATGAGAAGCTGGCCATCTATGACCTGTCAGGGTTCTACCTTCTGCGGAAGGATGTTGTGCCGCGGGATGGTCTCGGCTACTTCCATTT
>JAFNFZ010000072.1:0-1654 GCA_017885485.1 Chloroflexota bacterium | reverse complement strand
ATTGAATTTGAGGGCATGAACCTGCAGCTCAACTTCACCAGATATGCCTATGCCGTGGTGCCCAAAGAGATCGATATCCAATCACCGAATATCAAAGGGCTCTACTTCGGGGGCGACTCCATCCGGTCCATAGGCACTCCCATGTCTGACAAGTGTTTTCAACTGGCATTCCCTATTTGTGAAAGGGTTCTGGACTACCTCAGAAAGGGGTGTGAGTAGATGACTCTGCCAATGTCTGAAGACATCAAGAGCTTGATGTATCGCACCTGGCTGCCTGCCCTCATGACTGCGATGCTGGAAGCGATCAAGGAGCTTCCGGCGGAACACCGGGATAGTGTCTTGGGTCAGATGTGCGGGACGTGTGAGGACTTGGCGATGGGCGGTGCGGTGGGAATTCGCCCCGGCATGAGTTGGGAAGAATACGTAAGGTTTCTCCACGAACTGCCTTCGCCTGTGGGCCCCTGGACTGTCAGTCAGACAGCCAGCGTTTATGACCTGGTATATGAATGCTCTATCGGAGAGGATGGGAGGCCAAGGTGCCACTGCCCGCTTGTTCAACTGGGAATCACAGCGCCACTACCTCAATGTTGCGATAGTGGCGCCAGGCTGGCGGGGCGAATGATAGAGTCAGCCACGGGCAAGACCGTAGCCAAGGCCGAGGTGGTTAGTAGTCCTCTGCGAACCGGTGAGTCGATTTGCCACTATAGAGTCCGGCTCAGGCAGTAGCTCCCAGTCAAGCCAGACTTTGGCTCTTGGCAATGGCTCAGCGGCTCCCAGGAACCTACGAAGTCATCAAGACACCCGGCAGGAGAAGACGGACCAAACTCGAAGTCTCCAAGGATCCCCATCCACTCCCCCCACAGGTCGCCTAGCTTCTCCGGCAGAGCAAAAAAGCGACTGAGCCAGAATGAAGGCTGGTTCGAACGTCCCAGCTCAACCGGACAAATCCACAAGCGGTTGACTACCAGGCAAATGATCCTCACTGCTCCTTTGGCGGCACCAACTCAGCATAGCCAATGCCGGAGACATCCTGCCCATCCAGTTGGCCCGACACCGTGACACCGCCCTCCCAGAACTGCCAGGCCACCATGGGCTGGTCTCTGAACAGCAGGATCTCCTGTTCGTCGTACCTAACCCCGATCTTCAGATCCAGATCCTTCTGGCTCTCAGTGATCCTCCAGGCTGTGCCATACACCTTGCCGGTCTCAGTAGAGGTCCAGGTAGCCGTCTTCTCCAAGTCAAGTTCTTCGGTGTGGTAGATCGACTCGTCAGGGAACATCATGGTTAGGTCCCGGGAGTGGATTGATCCGTCGCCGTTGACGATCTGCCAGCAGATGACATCGGTGTTATCATCCAGTTGAACCGAGAACCAGTCCCAACCCTTCTCCGCCGTTTCTGCCATCCACTGATGGTCCATCCAGCCGATCCCCTCGACGTCCACCGTCTTTCCGGCGAACTCGATCTGTCCCTCCACCTGAAGCCTGGTAAGGGAGTAATAGTAGGTGCTGCCTTCGGTCCATTCGATGAAACCGTCGCCGCCAACCAGCAGAGGGGCCTTCTCCGAAACAATGTCGAAGTCCAGGTCGAGAGTCTTGCCGTCAGTCTTTAGTCGGTAGGAGTTCGAATTGGGGTCAGTCTTATACCAGCGATCGGT
>JAFNFZ010000071.1:4115-4423 GCA_017885485.1 Chloroflexota bacterium | reverse complement strand
ACTTCGCCAACATGCACGTTTTCCCATATTCGGCACGCCGTGGCACGGCCGCATCAAAGATGCCGGATCAGGTGGAGGAAAGGGTGAAGAAATGGCGTAGCCAGGTTATGTTGGCATTGGCCGGGCGGGGTGCTCGGGGTTTCAGACGTCAGTTCTTGGGTCAAACCATGAAGGTGCTGTGGGAGAACAGCGCGGACGGGACGATGTGGAACGGCCTTACCGCCAATTACATTCGTGTGTACACCAGGAGCAGCGAGGATCTCTCAGGTCAACTCCTGGCGGTGAAGTTGGTGGCTGAGAAAGGCCAC
>JAFNFZ010000071.1:298-4085 GCA_017885485.1 Chloroflexota bacterium | reverse complement strand
CCGGGCATGGCCCCGGGGCAATCAGGAGAGCAGGAATTCCGGAACATGCTGTTGAACCTGGCCTCCATGGCACAGAACATCCTCCTGGAGGGTTGCCCTGTCTTCGTCAGAAGGTTGAAGTCCAGTCCCAAGCTGGCTCAACAACTCAAGAAGTTCATGCAAACCTGGGGCGACGAAGAGCAGACACAGTAAGAAGTCAGCCGGCGGCCAGCCGACACTTCTCTTTTTCTACACACAAAACCAGCTTTCGAGGCAGGATCACTCGCTTGCCTGTTCGCAAGTCAAAGCTGGTCCGCATTCTCTCAATGTGCTTCCACTCCACATCCTCCAGGCTTCCCAGTAGTCTCTCTACCACCTCCCGTAGCAAATGGCGCTGAAGAGCAGGATGAAGCATCACAAACCGTTTCTTGTCCACAAGGAATGCCCCTTCCGTCTCGACCACAACTTCGCACCACACTCTCGAGACATGCTCTTCAACAAAGGATTGTTCGCCGGAAAGTGCGTCTGCAGTGCGAAGCAACGCCTCATGAATCCTTGGATTGTAGCTTCGGAGCAGGGGCAGGAGCTCATGGCGGATGCGGTTGCGCAGTTGATGCGGCAGGAGATTCGAGGAATCGACCCTTGGTTCAAGACCATGCCGTCGGCAGTATGCTTCGGTTTCCTTTCTGCTCACCATCAACAGCGGTCGTATCACTCTCAAGCTACTGGGGCCGAGGGACGGCCACGCCGTCACAGGTTGCATGCCCTGCAATCCTTTGGCGCCGGCTCCCCGCACCAGGCGCATTAGAATGGTCTCCACCTGGTCATCCGCAGTATGTCCCACAGCCACCACATCTGTGCCCAACCTGTCAGCCACATCGGCAAGGAACTGATATCGCAATCTTCTGGCGGCATCTTCCAGAGAGAGGTGATGCCTTGCTCGATAGCTTCTGACCTCCCGTCGTTCGACAGTGACGTCAAGGCCAAGACCGTTGGCCACCTTCGTCACATATTCAGCATCATCATCTGACTCCGCACCGCGGAGCATATGATTGAGATGCGCCACATGAAGGGAGCTCTCCAGTGCACCGTGCAACTGCGCCAGCAGATGGAGCAGGCAAACCGAGTCGGGCCCTCCGGAAACGCCTACCACCAGAGTCGTCCCGGCAGGAACCAGATCATGCTGGCGGATGAAGGCAAGAACGGCCTCCAGAAGTCTTTTGTCTTGACTGTGCAAAGGGGATCTCCTCACAAAGGATAGCGCCAGCCCAGTATAGGAAGGACACCTGCGCATGTCAAAGCAGGCAATCAGCGCAGAATAGGACTATAATGCACCGCTTTTTGGTAAGCGGCGGCGGGGGGCGGGTAGGAAGACTCACGCATATTACAGATTAACCACGTGTTTTCCACTAGGGGCTCCTGATCGTCGGGTGGAGAATAGCGGGAAGAGCCGCGCATATTCTGAAATATGCGTGGGTTTCTCGTGCAAGTGGTGAGGGCGGGAGCCCTCACGGTGTGGTGCCCTCCTGCGGTGAGTATTTCCGGACAATCTCCAGCACTTTCACTCGTCCCTTCGGGTCTTGAAGAGCGCGCTTGATGGCGGACTGAATTACCTTTGACCTGGCCCCGTTCGTGAGCGCATTTAGGTTGCCTCGTGGAGCGCCGGCGCCGTTGCGTTTTCCGCCTCTCATTCTGCACTCAATCATACAGGAAACGTGGGGAAAGTCAAGAGGAATTGTGGGGAAGTTGAGAGGGATTTGAGGTCATTTTTCGAGAGTGTCCGCTCTCGATGTTGCGCCAAGTCCTCGCATGTGATACATTCAGTCAGCAAAAGCGGGGGCTGGTCACGACGTATGGCTGTTCCTCCCAAGTCAGACGGTGGCCATGGTGCGTCACAGTAGTGCGCCACTTGAGATGGCTGCCAGCATTGGCTGTATCTCTACGATGGAGTGCAAGTGAACGAAGCTGATACCTGTCGCGTGTACGTGACGCCTCGCCTCCAAGCTGCGGGGTGGGATCGCGAACCGCATCGCCTGAGTGAGCAGGTGACTTTCACCGATGGGCGTATCGTGGTGGTAGGTCAGAGGGCTCACCGTCGAGTTGGCAAGCGAGCAGACTACATACTGCGCTTGCAGCCCGATATGGCGCTCGCCGTGGTCGAAGCCAAGCCGGACGATTCTCTTCCCGGGGACGGCATGCAACAGGCGAAGGAATATGCTGAGATCCTCGGGTTGAAGTTCGCTTACTCCAGCAACGGGCCAGGCATCGTGGAGTTCGACTACACGAAGGGCCAGGAGAGTGAGCTGAACGCATTCCCCTCACCAGAGGAGTTGTGGGCCCGATTGAGCAGTGTGGAGGGACTGAGCGCCAGTGCTGCAGAGCGCCTGTTAACCCCGGCTTACCACCTGAGCGGCAAGTCGCCCCGCTACTACCAGGAGATCGCCATAAATCGGGCGCTGCAAGCGGTGTTGCAGGGGCGCCGGCGGGTTCTGCTCACGATGGCGACCGGCACAGGCAAGACGATCGTGGCGTTTCAGATCTGTTGGAAGCTGTGGTCATCCCGCTGGAACCGTGAGGGAAGCTACCGTCGGCCGCGCATCCTCTACCTGTCCGATCGCAGCATTCTTATTGACGACCCGAAGGACAAGGTCTTCGCACCGTTCGGGGATGCCCGGTGGAAGATCGAGAATGGGGTGGCCAACAAGAGCCGAGAGATGTACTTCGCCATTTACCAGGCAATAGCGCGAGACGAGCGCAGACCAGGTCTCTACCGCGAGTATGACCCAGGTTTCTTCGACCTCATCATTGTGGACGAGTGCCACCGGGGCAGTGCGCACGATGAGAGCAACTGGCGGGAGATCCTGGAGTACTTCGAGCCGGCCTACCAGATCGGGATGACCGCCACACCGCTGCGCCAGGACAATCGCGACACGTACCGATATTTCGGCAACCCGATCTATACCTACAGCCTCCGCCAAGGCATCGAAGATGGCTTTCTGGCTCCTTACCGTGTACATCGTGTGGTTACTACGTGGGACGCCGCAGGCTGGCGACCCAGCCAAGGTGACCTGGACCGGTACGGGCGGGAAATCCCAGATGAACACTATGGCACCAGGGACTTCGAACGCATCATCGCTCTGCGGGCGCGGACCCAGGCCGTGGCAAGGCACCTCACGACGCATCTGAAAGCCACCGATCGGTTCGCGAAGACGATCGTTTTTTGCGTGGACCAGGAGCATGCCGACGAAATGCGACGAGCACTGAACAATCTCAACGTAGACATGGCGATGGAGAACCCCGACTATGTCTGTCGTGTCACTTCTGACGAGAGGGATATCGGGCGGGGCCACCTGAGCAAGTTCCAGGACGTGGAAACTCGGACGCCTGTCATTCTGACCACTTCGCAACTGCTCACGACAGGGGTGGATGCCCCGACGGTGAAGAACGTGGCCCTGGTCCGCGTCGTCAACGCCATGACGGAATTCAAGCAGATGATCGGGCGTGGGACCCGAGTCCGCGACGACTACGGCAAGCTGTTCTTCAACATACTCGACTACACTGGCTCGGCCACACGTTTGTTCGCTGATCCGGATTTCGACGGAGAGCCTGCTGCAATCGAGGAAGAGTACATCGGTGATGGCACGAAGGAAGAACCACTGACAAAGGTGCCTGTGGAGCCTGACAAGGACGTGGTCGAGACGCTCGTGCCCGTCGATCCGTCTGCGACGGAACGGCGCAAGTTTTACTTCGACGGCGGCCAGGTGGAAATCGCGGCTCACCTGGTCTATGACCTGGACCCTGACGGCAA
>JAFNFZ010000071.1:0-250 GCA_017885485.1 Chloroflexota bacterium | reverse complement strand
GCCCAGCGCCTGCGCTCCGAGAAGAAGGACTTCTTTGAGCAGTTTGGCCCTGCTGCACGGCAGATCCTTGACGAGTTGCTGGACAAATACACCGTACATGGTACGGCGCAATTTGTCCTGCCAGATGTGCTGGAGGTACCGCCCATCAACCAGCACGGCAATGTCATCGAGATCGCGGAACTCTTCGGCGGACCGGGAGAGCTCCGCAACGTGGTGGAAGAACTGCAGACGCTGCTGTACGTCTCATGAT
>JAFNFZ010000070.1 GCA_017885485.1 Chloroflexota bacterium | reverse complement strand
GCAATGAGGAAGGACATGAAGAGGAAGAACTGGGTCAGAGTCTCGCTGACCAAGAAGGGGGAGGCAGCCCTAAGGCGCTGGTCAACCGCCACCGTGGTTCCTGATGCCTTGTCTTGCCTGTCGAAGAAGGAAACAGAGGCGCTGCAGACGATCATAGGCAAACTGCACAACAAGGGGCTGGAACTACTACGCAAGATGCAGCCTGATCCATACGGCGAACCAGTACCGTTCTAGCAGGAAGTGACTGCTCAATCCTGCCCAAGTGGTGCCTTGTAGAACTTGAGCGAGTCTTCGAATGTCACCGACCGGGTGTAGCGCTGCACCATCTCCAGGGACTCCCATCTGCCCAAGTCCTTGATAGTCATTGTGTCAGTTCAGAACTGCCCGATAGTGCTTCAGGCAATCATCGAAGGTGATACTGCGGGTGTAGCGCAGTACCATGCTCAAGTCGTGCCAGAGCCGCCCAGGTGCATGATGTCTAAGGTCGACAAGCCCTTGCGGTGGAGGTTGCAGGCGAAGCCTCTGCGGAAACTGTGGGGGTTGCACTTGATGCCAGTCCTCAGGCTCAGTGCCTTCAGCACCTTGGTGACGCCAATGTGGTTGATGCCCCAGATCGTTCCATCCTTGTGGTTGTCAGCGAGGTATGCCTTCAACAACTCAGCTGTTCTCTCAGTGAATGGCGCTCTCCGCTGTTTGTTTCCTTTTCCGATGACGCTGAGAGTGTAGGTGTGCCATTGGATGTCCTCTCTAGTGATGTTGACCAGTTCACTCAGTCTTATGCCACTGTCGGCGAACAAGCTGACTATGCACTTGTCCCTGATGTTGTCTGCGGCGCTGATGAGTTCCTCCACATGTGTGTCTGTCACGCTCGGCAGAATCCTTTTCTCGACCTTTGGCGGCTCAACGAGCAAGATAGGGTTGTCTTGAGGATTGAGCCCGTGGTCTGACCTGGGAGAGTACAGCCAGTTGTAGAATGTTCTCAACGCTCTGAAGTAGCCGTGTTTGCCGCCGTTGCTGCAATGACGAAAGTTCAGAAAGAGGGATATGTCTTGGCCTCTGATATTGAGACCAACGACTTGAGCGGCATGATTGAGGTAGCCCTTGTAGAACTTGAGTGTCCTGGGGGATAATCCCTGTCTACGGGATTGGAGGAATTTGGTTAACAGCTCATTCGTGGGGCAGCGTCCAGAGTCCGCTGTCCTACCGTTAGACGATTCCCCAACTGTTGTTGGATTATAGCTAAGGCCAGCACCTTTGGCAATCCCTGGTGGCCTGCAAATGGTTCACTGTTTGGTGGCCAGATAGCACCATGGTGTTATAATGTGAAGCTGGCACCTCCGGATGATTGAGCACTGCTGATGACCGACCACGAATCAGGGAGAGAATAGAGGATTCGGCGATGCAGGCACTTCTGTTGGTAGGTGGCGAAGGAACTCGACTGCGGCCATTGACATGCAAGACGGTCAAGGCCATGGTCCCCATCCTGAACAGGCCGTTCCTGGAGCACCTTTTCAGCTACCTGGCGCGCCATGGCATAGATGACATCGTCCTCACTCTGTGTTATCTGCCCGACAGCATTGAGAGCTACTTTGGACATGGCAGCAGCCTTGGCGTGAGACTGACGTACGTGATGGAGGAGTCGCCTCTAGGTACAGCGGGTGCCGTGAAGAACGCCGAGAGATACCTTGAGGATAGATTCTTCGTATTCAATGGCGATATCTTCACCGATCTCGATCTCAGGGCGATGATGGCGTTCCATCGGGAGCGCGGCGCAAAGGCCACCATTGCCCTGACGCCGGTTGAAGATCCGAGTGCCTACGGTGTGGTGGAAACAGACTCCCACGGCAGGGTCAAGCGCTTCGTGGAGAAGCCAAAGCGTGAAGAGGCCACTACCAACCTCATCAACGCCGGCACATACATACTGGAGAGAGAGGTCCTGCGGGACGTGCCCCCGAACACGCGGTTCATGTTTGAGCATCACTTGTTCCCCACCCTTCTGCAGAAGGACCAGTTGGTTTATGCTTATTCATCAGATGCCTACTGGATAGATATTGGCACTCCGCAGAAGTATTGTCAGTTGCAATACGATCTGCTGCAGGGCAAGGGCCGGACTTCTCTATGCAGCCCGATGGTGGACGGACGGGCGGGTTTTGGGGCCCGGTCATCCCTTCATCCCACGGCGAGCGTGGAGGGCGCTGTGATCGTGGGGGACGATTGCAGTATCGGGCCGCACGCGCGGATCAGAGGGCCTGTGGTTATGGGCAACGGTTGCCGCGTTCTTGCCGGGGCAGCCATCGAGAAGTCTGTCATCTGGAACAACGTTGTCGTGGGGAGAAATGCCTGGCTGGAAGGCTGTATTGTTGGCAGCAATAGTTCGATTGGGGAAGGGTGTTCTGTTGGCCAGGGCGTAGTCATCGGCGAAGGGGTGACAGTGGGTGACGGCATTCGCCTTGAACCGGGCCGAAAGGTTTGGCCTGATACCAGGGTCTAGTGTAGTGTCTCCAACGCTTC
>JAFNFZ010000069.1:3814-5112 GCA_017885485.1 Chloroflexota bacterium | reverse complement strand
CGCGTTGAATCCAGCCAGGTACCCGGAGTTAATGCCGGGCTGAATGTCCACCATATGCGCCTTGCTGCCCGCAGTGAACAAGTTGTCGAGAGGCGGGACCCTCAAAGAATTCTCGCAGAAGACCAGGTCGTAACCCAATGACCAGAGGTTCTGGCCCCCCACGGGAGCCGCGATGACGACGTTCTCGAACCCCGGTATTCCTCTGAGCTTTTCCAGCGGGATCGGGCTGGGTCCCGCTCCGCCGGCGAATATGCCGCGATCCAGCAGGCGGAAGCGCCCCACATCCGGTGCCACTCTCCAGCTTGTTTCCGGATCTGCCGGATGGCCCTTGCCGTCGTTGCCATCCTGTCCCCGGGTGCCCCAGCTCCATTCCGGATCCACATCCCAATCGATCACACCCCGGAAGGGGACGAATATCTGGTGATTCTCGTCCAGCTGTTGCTGCAGTTCTTTGGATAGCGACCCCTTGTACAGATAGAGCCCGTTGTACTTGATACCGGGCCTGCCGTCTTTCTGGTGCATGCTCACGGTGGTAGCGCCGGCTTTTCCTGAGATATCCACCCGATTGCCAAAGGTGGTGCACTGGTTCCATGGGCACATCACGCACCCGCCAACATCCTTGATGCAGTGATCCTGTCCCCCGGCTGAACCCGTGGTATCAATGAAAGCATCCCCCGCTATCCATTCGCCTTTGGCCAGCTTGACCCGGGTGATGTGCTCGCCCTCCTTCTCCACATCCACAGCACGGCTCATCCAGCGGATCTCAACCCCCATCTTCTCCGACAGCCTGCGCAAGGCGGGTTCCGCTGTCAGCACATTGTAGACCCAGGAATGCTTAGTCATGTCTTCCGAGCCAGGCAAGCTATGATGTGGATAATGAGACTTGCGGTAGTTCTCAACATTCGGTAGGCAAACCGAATCGAGGGCTTCGTTTACCTCACCAGCCCCCATCTCCACGATCTCCAGATGGAGCGGATACCTGCCGCCGACGTCCATGCTTCCGGCGATGCGCCCGATGCCCAGGAGCTGATCTTGCCTTTCCAGCAGTATGACCTCGGCGCCCGCTTTGCGCGCGCCGACTGCAGCAGCGATGCCTGCACAACCCCCACCAATTACAACGACCTTTGTCATGGAATAGCCCTCCCAGCTTTCGTCTTTCCTGCATTGATTATAGGGTGTGGAGTCTTCAAAAGCAATTCGATTTTGAAGGCGATTTATTCCAATGTAGAATAGAAGAGAAGGCAGGTGAGACACATGGAAATCAACTACTTGCGGGAATTTGTTGTTCTTGCGCAAAC
>JAFNFZ010000069.1:0-3735 GCA_017885485.1 Chloroflexota bacterium | reverse complement strand
CGGTCAGTTATTGCTGCCCTATGCCAAGCAGATCGCAGAGCTTGAGGATAAGTACACCGCCATCTTGCAGAGCGGCCTGGCGACCGACCGGGAAATCCTGACCTTGGGCTCCATACCTGCTTTGGCACAATACAAGATCACAGATGTCTTGATCGATTTCAAGAAAAGCCATCCCCAATCGACCATCAATGTGATGCAGGCCGGCTCAGCAGAAATGAAAAAGATGCTCCGGCAAAGGAAATGTGAGCTGGCCTTTGTTCGTGATACGGATGAAGTGGACGATGACCTCATCAAAATACCCTATGCCGTCGACACCATGGTCGCCGTACTCCCAATCATGCACCCTCTGGCCAAGCGCAAGACGATATCATTACGGATGCTGGCGGATGAGGATCTTCTTCTAATAGATAAGCAGACGATGTTGTACAGGCTCTGCGTCAGTGCCTGTGAACAAACTGGATTTGAGCCGAAAGTCGCTTACACCGATCATAGTCTGGAGAACCTCGTCGATTTGGTGGCCAAGGGCATGGGAGTCGCCCTGATGACGAAACAGCTAGCGCTTTACGTCTCCCGCCCGGAAATCGCCATTGTGGAGATCTCGCCGTGCGTGTCCACACAGATTAGTCTATGTTACCTAAGAGGCGTTGAATTATCCGATGCCGCAAAGCACTTTGTGCTATGTGCAGAATCTCAAAGTAGGTCGGCAGCATAGCGCGACGGTCTGAGGGGCAGACAGGCTCAAGCGCCTGGTAGGGGACCCTAGGGGCAGCGACTTAAACGATGGGCTTGGACCAATTGTCTAGGTCGTATTCTACCTGGTACCACTTGAAGAAGGCCCGCATCGCCCGGTATTCGGCTTGCACGCCGCCGGCCTTGCGGTGCTGACCGAGGTCAAGCAGGTAACGCCGCAAGAGGTCTGCGCTCGTATCCTGCACGCTGGGGATGCCCCGCTTCTCCAAGTAGGCTTGAAGGGAGCAAAGCTGTGAGGCGAAGAAGCCAACCGTGTGAGAGCTCGGCCCGCGCGCCTGGCGATCTACTAGGAAAGACCCCACCGACCGCCCAAAATCAGTTTGCGGGAGAATGCGAATCAGTACGTCGCTTTTCAACCGTGACATAGCAGAAACTGCCTACCACTACGGTAACAGGCGGTTTCCTTGTAACCACCACATATAGTGTCCAGTGAGCCGCACAGGATTTGAACCTGTAACCTAGTGATTAAGAGGTATTGGCTTCACCAGCGGCCGAAAAGACTGAAAAAGGGCCTCTTGCAGCGCATCAACCTTGGAGCGCAAACTAGAGTCAATGGAACGCCGTAGGCAGAATTCCGAGCCTGTCAATTCAGAGCAGTGACCCGCGAATTGTCGAAACCGGTGAGGCCTACATTCCGGTTATCACTGCTCGATCTCTCTAATCACCCTGGCCGGATTCCCCGCCACGACCGTATTCGCTGGAACACTCCGGGAGACGACTGCCCCTGCGCCCACCACGGCATTCCGGCCTATCGTCACCCCCGGCAGGAGGATGGCACCGCCTCCTAACCACACATTGTCCTCGATCACTATCGGTTTGGCTACTTCCCAGCCCTGGATCCGGGTTTTCGCCTCAAGATGATGGGCAGCGGTATAGATCTGGACGTGAGGCCCGATCATGACATGGTGGCCAATATGCACCTCATTACAGTCCAGAATGGTACACAAGACATTCAGATAGACATGATCGCCGATATGAATGTTGTGACCGTAGACACAGTAGAAAGGTGGCTCAATGATCGAATCCTGACCGATTTGTCCTAACAATCGCTGGAGGATGGTTTGTCGTTCAGGCACGGCTTCGGTCAGATTGTAGAGCCGGAGCAATTCCTTGGTCTTTTGACGTTCAGCTTCCAGGTCGGGATCAAGACAGTTGTAGCTCTCTCCGGCTAACATTTTCTCTTTTTCGGTTCTTAAGGGCATCTAGTGACTCCTGTTTGACCAACTCGAGCACATTTCTTGGATTGCTCACAGTCCCCATCGGAGTGTGACCAGCTTTTTGATCAATCTCCTGTCTGTGGTTCTGAAATCCTGTTGAGGAGTGTTAAGCATTTCACGATCCTCGAATCCGCATCAGAAGGAGCGCTGATATAGCGGTCAGCTTCAGCCGCGCTGCGGCTTTCGCGGCGGTCCACTCAATTCAAGACTGCACACATAACGAAATCGTGCCGCGATACTAGGCCGCGACAACGGCGTCGGCTGCAAGCGTTGTTGGGCGGCGTTACGGTTTCTGGGTCAACTCGTAGACCTTCACGTGCACCTGTAAGTCGGAGGTATCCGGGGTCGCATTAGGATCGAACATCTCATTTTCGGTTTCGTCATAGCAGACGTAGATACGACCGTTTCGCAGGGTCAGGGAAGGGCGTCCCGGCTGCTTATGGTCCTGGGGAGCAAAGCTCGTAACCGCGATGTCGTCGAGGAGGTTCCAACTCGAGTCGAAGGCAGCCAGGCGCACGTTCATGTAGCAAGGCATGTCCGTGCAGGACGAGACGTCGACGTAGGTGACATAGAACCGTGTGCCGTCGAACGCCACACCCTCTGGTGCCGCCGAATGCTGCTTGAGGGTCATCATGCCGAGGTAGCTCCAGCTCGGGTCGTACTGCATGACGATCACATCTCCGAGCAAGGCGGTGCCCGTGACGAAGTTGATGACGCTGCCAGCGCTCACCATCGAAGACAGGTTGATGTGCGGCGTGTCCGAGAGGACTCGCTGGCTGACGAACTGGAGGTCGGTCGTGAAGAATTGGTGGTGGGTCGTGTCGCTCTTATAGGGGCTCGGCTCCGCCTTTGGGTCACTCTTGTAAGTGGAGCTGATGTCGATCTGCCCGTTGACGTAGGCGACCATTGGGTCGCCAGCATCTTCTCCTGTGGTGAGGGGGTGATAGACGGTGCCAACCAAGGTCGTCCAGTTGACCGCGTTGTACTTGGTCAGAAACCAGCCGTCTACGGTGCTTGTGCTTTCGCGCCCCATGCTGGCGTAGTAGAAGTCGTCTCCTAAGAAGAGTCCTCCGACGTCGGGGCCCGCCCGGCAGGTGATGATGCCGTCGTTACCCGTCTCCACCATGTTCTCCGTGTACTCCCGATAGGCATAAGCCCAGATGCCGAGACAGGACCCTGGCTGGTCCAGGTTCGCTTTAAAGGTGACGACGATATGGTCCCTCCCGGGCACGTAGCCGATACGGACAAAGTTGCCGCCAATGAGGTTGCCGGCCGGGGTCACCTGAACCGACTTTACGAGCGTGAAGAGACTTGGCTGTGCAGCTGGAGGCACTGGCTGTGCAGGGGTCGGCGGCGGTGAGAAGGTTGATGGTGGAGACGGAAACGTTGGGGACAGGGTGGGCGTGGCCGTGGGCGCGCTGCATCCCGCCAATAATACAATAGCCGATATCACTCCAGTTGACTTCTGTAAGAATCTGGGGCTGTTCATTTCCTGCTCCCTTCGCTACTACTGGATATAGCCGACCACCTACTGATTAGACGGAATTCCTTCCGGATACTGCCCATCTTGCGGGGCTTATGCGGAATCTCCCCCATAGGAGCACCACCGCAACCACACGCACCTTTCCCCATTGGCAGTCACGCATTGGGGGTAAAACACCACAGCCCATCGACCGACATGCAGTGGACGGGCTGTAACGTTTGCTGTGTGGGCCACCGCACGCCGGCCGTACCCTGAATTCTTACTACAGTCGCACGCTATTCTCTA
>JAFNFZ010000068.1 GCA_017885485.1 Chloroflexota bacterium | reverse complement strand
CGGGAAAGGACCTCTTCCTTCTCCCGCTCCACTGTCCTGACACGGTTCACGACCTCGTTCAGTTTTTGGAGCAACGGTGATTCCTCAGCCATGCTTCCTCCTTTCTTCCATTCTGAAGTGTGTTCGCCAATTGCTGAACGAGCGAAGTCTAACACCCAGAACTTGCGCCCGAATCTCAATGGCTGCTTCGCATGTCACAAATTCCTCGCAAGTTGACGGAGCGCCAGGGCTGCAACTGGCCACGCTGACCACGCTTGACAGGTTGTTGGCTGCCATGATAGATTCGCCCGTGAGCCGAATCGCCTGTGAGGGTGACGGCTTGTTCTGACCGCACAAAGGGGGAAGCATGGCTGATGCTGCGTTCGACGCAGTGATCATTGGGGGCGGCAACAAGGCCCTGTTCCTGGCGATGTACCTGAGCAAGTACGGCGGGATGAGCGTGGGCATCTTCGAGAGGCGGCACGAGATCGGCGGCTGCCTGGCCACAGAGGAGACCGCGGCTCCGGGCTTCCGGGGCAATACCCATGCCAACATTATCCTGCCCTGGTACTTCGCTCCGCTCTACCGCGATTTCCCAGGGTTCTGGGAATACGGCGGTCAGATCGACCAGTACACCGTCAGTGACGGTTCCATCTTCCGCAAGAGCCAGAACTGCCTGGCCATCTACAGCGAGAAACACGACCCTAACCAGGAGCGCACGGCCAGGGAGATCGCCCGGTTCTCTGATAGGGACGCTGAGAAGTGGCTCAAGCTGTGGAAGATGTGGCAGACCGATGAGATGATGCGGGTGCAATACGACATGCTCTACAATCCGGCGGAGTACCGCATGGCTCCGGAGATTTTCAATAGACAGATAGCCCTCTATCCCCTGTTGGTGGAGGCAGGTTTTGAGCCAGATGGCCTGGTGCTGACCGCCAGCCACCTGCGGGCAGCCAAGGACTCATGGGAGAGCCCGGCCATGCAGTATGCCGTGGTCAGGTTTGCACTTTCAGGGGCATACGATGTCAATGATCCCGGCGTCGGGGCCACCACCATGGGCATTGCTGCGACGCTGCCCACTATGTACATTGCCAGGGGAGGAACCCACCAGATGGCCCACGCTGCCCACCAGATCCTGGTGCAGAACGGCTGTCGGTTCTTCACCCATGCCGAGGTGAACAATGTCATTATTGAGAATGGCGTTGCCACCGGCATCCGGCTCAGCGACGGCAGCGAGGTTCGGGCCCGGAAACTGGTGGTCAGCACCCTCAATCCTCAGCAGCTCTGTTTCGACCTGATCGGCCGGGAGCACCTGGACCGCAAGCTCATCCGCCGAGTGGAGCAATTGGAGAACGCCTTCGGCTGCCTGATGTGGTATTCCTTCGCTATTCACGAAGCTCCGAAGTATCAGGCGGCGGCCTTCAACCCCGACATCAACGAGACCTTCTGGCTGGGGCTGGCAGAGGATGCCGATCCCCTGCATGTCTCCAGGGAGTGCTACTATGCCCGCATGGGGCGTTTCCCTCCGCTGGAGGACTACTGCCCCACGGTGTGGTGTCACAGCCTGGTGGACCCGGCTTATGCGCCGCCGGGAAAGCACGTAGCCCAGAACGAGCAGTTGGGTCCGCCAGCCAGCCTGCACAGCGAGGCGGAGTGGCTGGAGATCAAGAAGCAGTACGCCGAAGACCTGATGACCATCTGGCAGAAGCATGCCCCCAACATGACCTGGGACAATGTCATCGGCGTGGATACCAACAGTCCTTACGACAACCTGCGCATGAAGAACCTGGCCCCGAATGGTTCCATAGGCGTTCTCGACCGCATTGCGTACCAGGTTGAGGGTAACCGGCCGACGCCGGAGCTGGCCAACCACCGGACCCCCATCAAGGGCCTCTATGCTACGGGTGCTGCCTGGCACCTTGGCGCCAACTGCGGCGCCACCGAATCCTACAACTGCTACAAGATCATTGCCAAGGATATGGGCCTGGGCAAGCCCTGGGAGGAGAAAGGCAAGGAGGATCCGGACTCGCTGATCGCCGAGCAGCGACGGCTGGTAAATCGGCTGCAGGATTCGGCGAAGAAGAAATAAGGTACGGAGCTGAAAGCGGGCGCCAGACAGCAAGCAACGAACTGAGGAGGGGGCATGAATGACAGCAGGTTCGACATAATAATCATCGGCGGCGGACCCAACGGGCTGGAGTGCGGGGCGTATCTGGCCAAGGCAGGGCAGAAGTGCCTGCTGCTGGAGAAGAGATTCGAGGTAGGCGGTGGCCTGGCCACGGAGCAGGTGACCCTGCCGGACTTCTTCCACAACACGCACGCCATCTACCACATGATGGTGGACTATGCGCCGGTGTACCAGGACCTGAACTTCGACGAGTACCTGGTGAAGCACATCAAACCGGAGTTGCAGTGGGCCATGCCGCTGAAGGATGGCAAATGCCTGTGCATCTACACCGATGTAGAGAAGACCTGTGCCTCGATAGCCAAGTTCTCCAAGAAGGATGCGGACAGCTACCGCAGCATGCACAGACTGTACGGCGACATGATGAAGAACATCGCCGGCCCGCTCACCTTCACCCCAGCCCAGCCATTCCCGCTGCTGGTGGCCAAGGCCGAGGAGACGGAGCTGGGCAAGATGATGGCGGAGATGGCAGAGTCGCCGCCGGAGAAGGTGATCTGCGATCTCTATGAGAACGATGCGGTCAGGACAGCCATGCTCTATGCCGCCTGCCACTGGGGCCTGGACTATGCCCAGTCAGGCGTGGGCTACCTGATAGCTCTCTACCTGAACCGACTGACGAACTATCAGCTTGTAGCCGGCGGGTCACACCGCATCTCCAACGCCCTGCTGAAGAGGTATTTTGAGAACAAGGGGCAGGTCCGCACCAGTGCTCAGATCAAACGGATCATCATGGAGAAAGGCACGGCCAAGGGTGTCGAGCTGGAGGATAGCACCCAGTACCTGGCGGACAAGGCGGTAATCAGCACTATCGATACCCACCAAACCTTCCTCAAGTACGTTGGGGAGAGCAACATGAATTCGGAGCTGACGGACATGATCAAGGCCTGGCAATGG
>JAFNFZ010000067.1 GCA_017885485.1 Chloroflexota bacterium | reverse complement strand
ACACACTGACTTTCATGTGCACCTGGGTGAAAGCGGCCAAGTTGTCTGTGTTGTGGTCTTCACTTGCTCAGCAGCTTGCCTTCTCCCCTTGCTCAACTTCGCGTTCTCCTGCCGAACGCAGGTCGGCTCGAGCGGAACGACAGCGGTCTTACAGGTCCGTCAGATCGACGGATCCCAACCGCGAACGCTGATCCGCTCAGCAACCATCTGTGGCGCAGCGCACCCGAGGATCCACCAGATTGCCGTGACCGAGCCAAAGGGTTTTGACGAGGTCTCGACCGAGAGGCACCTTGCGCGCTTACCCCTGTGCCTTGCGCTCCATCAAGGCACCATCCCTAAGTAGTCGGAGTACCTGCTCTTGATCCTTATTGGCAAAGTACCATTCCAGGGTCCGGCGGAGACCCTCTGTGAAAGACACTCGTGGTTGCCACCCCAGCAGTCTGGCCGCCAGCTGAGTATCAGCAACCCGATTCAATGGTCCGGTCGGTCTTTCAGGAACCGTCTTGATCTCTGCATCGTACCCAGCCAGACGAATCACTTCCCGCGCACAGTCAATCACCCGCGTGAACACAGAATGACCGACAGAATCAGCTTTCCGGGATGGTTGCAGGAACCGTTTTTCGAGCTTACCTCGTTGCGCACAATGCTTGTTCTCCGTGATATGTCCAACTGGTGGCTGGTGTGCTAATCCTCCAGAGTCTCAAATGCTCTGTCCCTGAGAGAGAGATTCAACATTGGTAGGGGTGGTGCAGGCACCGAATACTGTCCTGCTTCGCTATAGAACGCAATGGATCGATTCATATCGCGACACGCGGCGGCAATCGCGCTCTTACGTCGTCACCATGTTCGACGGCCAGGCGAATGATCTGGCAGATCTTGGTAATCTCATTCGGGCCAACGGCCGTGCCTGTGGGCAGAGCAAGGACTCGCTTCACAAGGCTCTCCGTCACTGGCAGCAGAAGGCCCGCATGCGGAAAGAGGGACCGATAGGGTTCCATCTGGTGGCAGCCGGGGTAGAAGTAGCGCCGAGCCAGTATGTTTTCGGCATGGAGGATTTCGACCAGTTGGTCGCGACTGATCTGCGCAGCTGTTTCATCCACTTCCAGTATGATATACTGGTAGTTGGATCTCGCGGTCTCGTCGTAGGTTGTCAGGCGCACGCCGGGCACACCTGCCAATTGGCGCTTGTACTGCTGATAGTTGCGGTAGTTCTCCGCGACGACGTCCGCCATACTCTCCAGGCCGGTCAATCCCATCGCCGCGGATACCTCGCTCATTTTTCCATTCGTGCCGATGTACGTGACGTTGTCGTAGCCAGCGAAGCCAAAGTTCTTCATCAGTCTGATCTTCGCCGCGAGGTCGTCGCTATTGGTTACAACCGCACCACCCTCAAAAGTGTTAAAGAACTTGGTGGCATGGAAGCTAAAGACCTCGGCGTCGCCAAAGTTGCCAATCATGCGGCCCTGGCAAGAGCACCCAAAGGCATGGGCCGCGTCGTAGAGCAGCTTCAGGTTCCGGCGTCGGGCAATCTCGGCCAACGCCTGCACATCGCAGGGGCGCCCCCAAAGATGCACACCGATGATGCCGGACGTGCGGGGCGTGATCACTGTCTCGACACAAGACGGGTCTATGTTGTGTGATGTAGGGTCACAGTCACAGAACACGGGGGTGATCCGCTGCCATTGCAGAGCGTGGGCAGTGGCAATGAACGTCATCGAGGGGACAATCACCTCACCTGCCAGTCCGGCAGCACGTATGGCAATCTCCAGCGCCACCGTGCCATTGCACATGGCAATGCAATGCTTAACTCCAATCATCTGCGCGATGCGCTGCTCGAGTTCTTGCACAAAGGGGCCCTGATTGGTCAGCCACTTCCTATCCAGCAGTTCGTTGATGCGTTCCAGCAAGCGCTCTCGATCTCCGACATTGGGGCGGCCGACGTGTAGGGCCTCGTGAAAAGCTGGTGCCCCACCGAAGATAGCCAGATCGTCTGGAGACAGCTTCATGCTGTTGTTTCCCGTTTCCACGAGTGGAAGATCACGCTTTGTCATAAGTCCTGCCAGGTGGTTCTGAGTTTCTCCCTATCTACCTTGCCCGACGATGTCATCGGCAAAGAATCCCGGAACTCGATAATCTCAGGTATCATGTATCTGGGTAATCGCGTAGCACAATAACGGACAATCTCCTCTTTCTTCATCGTGCCCTTGCTCAAAGGAACGATGACTGCAGCAATCCTATTACCCACAAGCTCATCGGGAATGGCGATAGCGACAGAATTCTTGACCTGCTCATGGTCGGCCAAGACTGTTTCAATCTCTCCCAGCTCAATGCGGTATCCCCGGCTCTTGATCATATGGTCCTTTCGGCCCAGGAACACATAATCGCCGTCAGAATCCAGTTGGACCAAATCACCTGTTCTGTAAATCGTTTCACGCAGATCGGGCCGCAGGGGATTCGTGACAAAGGAGTCTTCGGTTCTTTCGATTTCTCCCCAATACCCCAACGCGACCGCGGATCCCCTCACATACAATTCGCCTTCCTGCCCTGGCTTCCGTACACGATTGCCGTTTTCATCCATAGCGAAGACTTCGTAGTTTGGGAGGGCTTTGCCGATGGGAAGAATCCCTCTGCCATCTGGAGGCGCTTGGCCAACCCAATAGTAGGTGGATGTATTGGCTTCCGTTTGGCCGTACATGTTGCAGAATCTTGCTCCGGGTACGGCCTCTTGGAGAAGCCGCAGATACTTCAGAGGAAAGACTTCGCCCGCGAACAAGATCAACCGCAGACTTGACAGGTCACAGGTGCCCAGGCCCTTGTATGTTGCCAGAAGAGAAAGGGCCGAAGGCACTGAATTCCAGACCGATATGCGCTTCTCGGCAATATACGCTGCCAGTTCTGTCGGAAAGATCGCAACCGCCTCGGGAATAACAACCACACAGGCGCCAGCCTTGAAGGCCACAAAGATGTCAAAGACTGACATGTCAAAATGCAGAGGGGCAATGTTGGAGAGTCTATCCTCCTTCTCTATGTGGAAAAAGTCACAGGCAGAGTCCACAAATGTCAAAGAGTTGAGGTGTGATATCATCACCCCCTTGGGGTTGCCGGTAGAGCCGGAAGTGAACAGAATGTAGGCTATGTCCGCGTCTGTGACGTTTACGACGGGAGCAGTCTCGCCAAGTTGCTCAGGGGTGGAGCGATTGCTGATCAATTGAGTTGAGCCCAGTGACTGCGGACCTCGGTCGGTGCCGTCCATCAGAACAATATGCTCAGGCGGGGAGCCTTCAGCAAGTGCTTTCTCTATCTTTGGCAGTTTTCCCTGGAGCGTAAGCAGTGATTTGATCCCGCACTTCTCGATCATGTAGGAGACACGTATCAGAGGACTCTTGGGATCCAGGGGAACATAGGTTGCTCCTGCCTTCAAGACCCCACAGGCTGCAACAATAGACTCAATGCCTCTGTCGAAATAGAGTCCTACGCGGTCTCCCTTTTCTATTCCGAGCGCCGCGAGCGTATGAGCTACTTTGTTTGACTGTCTCTCCAATGCAGCATAAGTAATGCTGCGGTCTTTGTAGGCTATCGCTTCTCTGTCCGGATATCTCGCCGCAGTCTCAGATAGCAGTTGGTGCAACAAGAAAGCCATTCTTAGGATTTCCCTCTGCGCAATTGCGCAACTATCCGGGTCCTGGCACGCGCTCGACGCGGTCCGGTTCCTTGCCATCACTCACGGGCTGCATCCAGCGCCCAAGGACCCGCTCACGTCCGTTGCCTTCTGCAGCCAGGGATTCTGCAAGCTGAGTCTCGATCGCCGCTTGCGCCTTCCGGCCGCGCAGGTACAGCTCCCAGAGCGGAGACCCGTGGAGCGTGTTCAGCTTGCCCATCGCCCTGGCCATGGAGAGCTGATCCACCATTTCATCATATCTCGCGATCTCGCGCGTGTAGGTTTCGTGGGGCTTGGTTCCGAGCACCTGCGACAGGGGCTCGTAGTCGCTGTACTCGCCAGGCCGGTGGCGCTCGATGCCCGTGGGCGCCGGATCAAATAGGCAGAACAGTGACACGTGTCCGTCGACGATGTGGACCTCGTGCTTGTTGCGAAGGGTCTGAACGGTCTGGGTTGCCTTGTCAATGCGGCGTTCTTCTTCGGGACCTCCTGCGGCCTCGTTCAGGTGATAGGTTGAATCGCCATCGATCGCCAACCATGGACCCCAGAGCTGCTTCGTCTCCCGATATGGGTGCCGCGCCATGCGCACGCGGGCAGTGCCTGCGACGTCGTAGCAGACGTTGAGCTCTGTTCGGGAGTTATAGGACATCTTGAAAACCGGCTGCCCGTCCTCGTTTCTGGGAAGCCCGGCCACGTCGAACATTGTGGTGTGATACCAGGAGACGGGATGCCCGG
Source organism: Chloroflexota bacterium (assembly GCA_017885485.1). Taxonomy (GTDB): domain Bacteria; phylum Chloroflexota; class Dehalococcoidia; order UBA2247; family RBG-13-53-26; genus RBG-13-53-26. The sequence continues at coordinate 7,123 of JAFNFZ010000067.1, read as the reverse complement.
ATTTCGATAGCAGGATCCGGTCGTGATGCAGAAAGATCCGGCGACTCAAGTACTGGGAGGTGAGGATCCACCGCAGCGACTGCGACCCCGAAGCGCAGGCCGCCAGAAATGCTTCACTGCGAAGCAACACCTTTCCGCCGCGCGTCTGAGAGGCTGATGGGCTCGACAGATGCAGGAGCTCGGTCGCCGGTTCTGCGTCAAGGACGGTCTCCAGGCCAGCCGGAAGGTAGAGGTGGTCCCCTGCCTCCAGGCGAAGGATCTGTCCATCATCATCCGCCACGTGGAGCCTCCCGCTTCCGCGAAGAACGCTGATCACGTGACCGACGCTCGATCTCGGGGCGAGGCACCCGGCCTCGAAGAACCAAAGCCGATCAACGTCCAATCCCTCGGGATGGATCTCGTGCCGCAGGATCTGAGCACGAGCAAATGGCTCCCCAGATTCGCTGCGCCAATCGTTCCTTATCAGCTTCTGCAAAGACCTAGCCTCCATTCGAGAGAACAGAGGTCAGAAGAACAAGGCCACTGTGTAGCGGCAGGCATCAAAGACCCAACAACCGGGCGATGATGTTTCTTTGAATCTCAGAAGTTCCGGAGTACAGAGTGCTGGCCACAGAATCCCGCAGGTCCCGCTCCAATTCAAACTCTGTTGTATAGCCGTAACCCCCGTGGATTTGAACAGCATCGAGACAAGACTGAATCCAGGACTCACTCAGATACAGTTTGGCGATCGCTGCATCCATAGTGGCTTTGCCATGAGCCTGTTTCATGCACGCCACTTTGTACAGAACGAGCCTGGCCGTCTCCATTCGGACTTGCATATCTACAATCTTGTTGGCAATCGACTGGTACTTCCCAATTGGCCTACCGAATTGCTTTCGTCTCTTCGCATATTCTATGCATCTCTCCAGCTGTCTCTCCATCCCACCCAATAAGCTGGCCAGGATGCAGCTCCTCTCCCACTCTATCGCATCCTCAAAGATCGCCGCACCATTGCCTTCTTTGCCAAGACGGTTTTCTACGGGCACTCTGCAATCTTCAAGAACTAGCTCAGCCATCGGAGCGGTTCTTAGACCCATTTTGCCGATATCCTTGCCTACACTAAAGCCTGGGAACCCTCTTTCCACAATGAACGCAGTAACACCCATGAAGCCTTTGCTTTTGTCGACGGTGGCAAACACCATGAATACATCAGCTACCGGTGCATTGGTCGAGAACGTCTTGGTGCCATTGAGTATGTAGTAGTCACCCTCCAGCTTTGCCGTAGTACTGAGGCTAAAGGCATCAGAACCGGAGTTCGGTTCTGTCATGCCGTGTGCTCCGATCCACTCACCACTACAGAGCTTGGGTAAGTATCCGTGCTTCTGTCCATCGGAGCCGAATCTCAGAATTGGCATCTGGACCGTCCACATCTGCCCGTTGAGAGCGAAAAGCAGGCCGCTGTCTTTGCAGCCGTATCCCAGCCCCTCCATGAGGAGGACCGTGCTCAAGATGTCGGCGTCGCCCCCACCATATTCTCGCGGAAACGCAGCCCCCTGCACGCCAAAATCGGCGCACTTAAGCCAGAGCTTCCGTGAGAAAGCACCATCTCTATCCCGCTCAATCATCTCATCGTTGAGCTCGTTCTGGGCAAAACGGACAGCGCTCTTCTTAACCGCTACTTGTTCTTCGGTCAATTCGAAATCCATAACACAGCCTTCCGAATGATGAGTGGGTAGCCCAGGGTTGTCGATCGGATCTACCGGTTTCCCTGATTTCGTTCGACATACTCGACCATGCTGTTGAGATTCTGAAAGTTCTCCGGGACCAGATCCTCGTCCTTGACTTCTATGCCGAAGGTCTCCTCAAGGAAGAGGACCAGCTTTATGACCGTCATAGAGTCTATGATCCCTGACCCAAGAAGGTCCTCGTCGGGCTGCAGTGACTCCTTGTCAAGATCGACGGCCACTTCGGCCATCAGGAACTTTTCAATCTTCTCTAGAACTGTCATCCAAAGACCCTCCGTGTGATGTGTCATCGTAAACAATGCTGGGGACGGCTAAAGTGCGGCGTGCTCAGCCCCAGGTTGCGCAGTCGGTGCGCAGGACATTGCCAGCCTAGGACTTTGATGATTGAGACCAGGATTGCCTCTACCGTTGCACGAGCGAAAGAGCTGCGTGCTATCGATCGACACCTTTGCTCTGCAAAGCCGCCAGGATGGCGCTGGCATCACCCATCAGAAAGATCTCCTCATCCGTGAACCTGACCTCGAACTCCTCCTCCAGCGCCAAGATGAGGTTCATGTGCTGTAGAGAATCCCATCTCTTGAGATTCTCTGGAGAGGAATGCTCGTTCACATCCTCAAGGGGCACGTTCATCACCTGGCCAATAATCCTGAACACCTTTTTGTCAAACATCATAGCTTTCTGACTACAGGCTCCTATTCTTGAATGGGCGACCGGATCTCTGTGAAATATGACGGCTCTTTTCTTGGGATCCGGTTCACGAGATAACGGTAGCTCCCGTCTGGTCCGCCTGAGAACGGAGAAAACGGCTCGAACCCTTGCCTGGGGAAGAAATCCTTGACCTGCGCATTCTTTGCGGTTGGACGATACTCGCCGATCACCATCTCACACCCCCGCTGCTTGGCCAGCTTCAGGGCCTGAATCACAACAGCGTCCTCGAGTCCTCTGCCCAGAACGCGGCAGGAAAGAAGAAGAGTGTCAATGGTCGCTGTTTGCCCGGCATACTTGAGGATGCACACTCCCACGATGCCAGAATCCCCATACCTATCTACGAGGCGTACGGAGAGAACGTCGGCATCTTCGGTTTCCATATACTTCTGGATGTCAGCCTCCGAATACCTTCTCGTGGTGAGGTTGAACTGATTCGTCTTCTGAGTCAACTGGGCTATACGCGGGAGGGTAGATTGCTCTGCGAATCTCACCTCGACAACCATTTCAAGGGACTTGAGATAGCTCTCCAGATCCGGGGTCTGGGCCTTCAGATTCCTCCGCTGCGCCTCGGACTGGTATAGGGCTCCCCTTGCTCGATCTTCTGCCGTTACGGCGAGGGCGTCAAAAAGGCCGCACGACGCCAGTATGTTTCGATACTCAACGGTCTTATCCTTCGGCAGATGGAGTGCCGTGACCTCTGGAATGGCTCTGCGCACGAGATTGATCTCAAAGTCACTGTCGTCAGCGAAGACCAGACTCTCCAGGCCAATATTCAGATTCAGGGCTATCTTTCTGAGATTGGTGGGCTTGTCATCCCAGTTGATCTCCGCCGCTGCTATGTGCTCTTCCTTCAGAAGCATATCCGGGTGGGCACGGAAGACCTCCCATACGTCTTCAGGATTGTTCCTGCTACAAAGGGCGATCAAGACTCCGCGGCCGTAGAGATTCACCACCTCTTGCTGGAACTCCCAGTATGCAGAGCCAGGATATGTCCTGCCCAGTCTTATCCCCGACAGACCATCTTCACCGACGATTCCACCCCAGAGGACGTTGTCACAATCCAGGACCAAGCATTTCTTACTCTTCCCCTTGAGTGAACGGATGAACTTGAAATCCTCAGAAGCTATCTCACACAGGGCTTCCCGGCTGTAAGGCGCACGCCCGATGTGCCAGTAGCGCTCGTCGTAGAACGCCCTTCCTCCTACCCGAGCCAGACAGAGGTTGAGATCTACGTAGTAGGCATTGGCAACGCTGCGCAGAGCCGTCCGCAGAAACCCATTCAATTCGGTAATGACCCCTGTTTGCCCTGCGGGAATCTGGCTATCCCATATGCCCAGGGCAGGGTACAGTGGGAGCTCAAACCCATGCCACAAGATCATCGCGTTGGTCTGTGCCCTGATCCCGGCGAGAATGCCTGCAATGGTCTCTTGAATGCGCCTAGCCTCGTGCTGCGCGTTCTCCGACCCGAGACGAGCCAAGTCCCTCGCCAGGCCCCACGACAGATTCTCCAGTTTCATGAAGATCAGGACACAGTCAGTGTGCTGTGCGAGAATCCCCTCGGACGCTCCCAAGGACTCCTGGACAATGTTATCATAGTTGCCCAACCGGATGTCCGCCGCAAACCCAATCTCGTAGGCCAGGAATCTCAGATAGGGAAGCATCGACTCGACCGTCACGTTGCGCAGAATGGCAACATGGAGCTTGGGCAAGTGGTCCATCTCGACCTTGTTAAGGAAATCCTGAATCTCAGCGTACGTTACGTCGAGCACGCTCTCCTCGCTTATACAATCACCGATGGCACCGCTGGCATCGGTGGACGCCATATAAGGGTCACCACTGGCGTGCTAGCATTCTGGCGGAGTTCAGGACCTATCTGAAAACCTTGCCGCCGAAAGAACGGCAAGTTGAGCGGGTTGGACGACCATGTCCAGACCGGCAGACCCTGCCTATCGAATATCTTCAGTACATTCGCTACAAGAAAGAACCCTGTCCCGCGGGGAGCGTTTGGCAGGGCACCGAGAAACTCAAAGTACTGGTGGTCGACTCTGGGTCTGAAGGTCTCAATCCACTGGAAATAGTCGTTCACAGGCGACATTGTTCGGACCAGTGTGGGAAGGTAGCGCACAACATCGGGATATGGGCTCTTACCTTGAAGCACCAGCGACGTCACTAGGACGGCTGAGCGGTCAGCAGTTCCGAATACATCCCAACTGTGTGGTCTCATCCGTCGCAAGAAGAACGTGAAGAACGCCGTGGCATCAGCCAGCTGCGCGGCCGCCTTGGGCATGGCCCAAATGTGTATTGGATCTTCAGCGTACGCCGCGGCGAGGATTCTTGCTACAGTGTCTAGCTCGCTGGGATCCACGCGCTCAACAGTCAATGCGGTAGCGGGACGCGTGACTACATTGTCGGGGCATCTCTCCGATCTCTCAACCTGCATGGCAACCTCCTGAAAACACTCCAAAGACTCAGGAACCGCCGCCCTTGGCTCGCCTCACGTCTGCGGCCCAGGTGAGCAGTCTGCCCAACTCATCGCTTGACTTGGGCATTAACCCGGCTGGCTTGATGACGTAGACTCCCTTTTCTCGAGTGTCCTCGGATATGTACGATCCGGCACCGATGATGCATGCTCGGCGAACGGTGACGCCGTCCTTGATGATGCAATTGGCGCCCAAGACACAGTACGGCTCCACCGTCACCTTGCCCAGTAGTACCGCGCGGGCAGCGATGAAACAGTGATCTTGTACGAGCGAATGATGGCCTATGACGGCACCCGATGATATCATGACATCGCTACCGATTCTTGCGTGCGGCTGAACAACGACAGCCTCAGAAACCATGGAGTTCTCCCCAATCACGAGGTCAGGCCAAGTAATAGCCCTTGAACTGACATAGCTCACCAACTCATAGCCTTTTGCCTTCGCTTGGGAGTACTTTTCTGCGCGGAACCGGTTGACGTCTCTGAAACCAAGAAAGAGGGACATTTTGTGCGTCGTTGGCGGATAGATGGCTTCGACCTGTTCGAATGGGACAACAGGTAACCCGCATAGCGTCTCTTCTTTGAGGTATGCCTCATCTACCGTAAAAGCAACGACCTCAAAAGGAGAGTCGTGAGTAAGGTAGAAATAGTTGATGGCCGCTACCTCTTGATTTCCAAAGACAAGGACTTTCACTGGTTGCCCCCGCGCACAATCTTCGCATCTACTCGACAAGTCGAGTGTCATCAGGCAAACTCACCCTTTCGATACGCTGGGAAGTAGTCGCTGGCCGGAATGCCCTGTTTTTTGGTAATCATTGAGTACGCGGCGTGGTCAAATATGCGTCCACAAAGATAGGCAGTCCGAGTCCCGGTAGACCACCCTCGCTTGAACCGACTCAGACCATCCAGACTCCCACCCTCGATGCCGGGCCCAGCGCCCAGGTTCAGCCATCTCAGCTCGTCCTTGTCAGCAAAGTGCTCAATGGCTGACGAGAAGAGGGCAAATGATGCATGTAGGCGATATCCGATATCACTGTACGCTCCCAAGTGGTAGTAGCATACGTTTCCCTGCATATACCACAGAGTCATCCCAACCGTGATCCCATGATACAGAGCTCGCAACATGACTAGTCCCGGGATCTCCAGCTGTTTGGCAAATGAGAGCTCGGAGAAGGCTGCAATTCCCTTGATGTGGTGTCTCTCAATCAGTGTGGCATACAGACTGCTCCATTCAGGAAGAAATCGACTTGGCTCCTCGCATCTCTCCACACAGAGATCCCGAAATGCCTTCTGCACGTTGCGCCGATGATGCTTGGACACGACCTCATCAATCGGTCGATCAAGGTCAGTTATGAAGTGTTCTTTGAAAGGAATCACCAGTTCAAAGCACCGGCGCAAACCACCTTCGTCGTATTCTCCGAAAGGATCTGTCACCAACGCCAAACTGACGAGTTCATGCCGAGCCTCATCCAAGTCGCGGTGTATCTGTGACCAGTCCTGGCAGGCAAACAGGGGATAGCAGCCCATGGCATCACGGAAGTCATATCCCGGTATCTGGCGCGCCAAGATCCATCCTCCACAGTGAGGCAAGGCAAGCGGAGTACCAAACTCGGTCAATGATTCAGCATAGTCCGGATGCAGGTATCCAGTCAGCATCTCGCGCTCTCTGGCGTAGAGGTAGGATCCCTTCTCCTGCCACGACCAAGTGACCCGGGGCGCACGTTCGCCAGGCCTTGTTCCCCGACCATCAAGACCTCAAACACCATGCGGTACCGCTCCCTCCGCCGCAACCCATTCTGCGTACGCGTCCCGCACTCGTCCAACATCCCCCGCTTCGACAATCCTTCCGCGCGACAACAAACATGCTCGGCCACAGATCGCTTGCACAGCCTCCAGATTGTGAGAAACGAAAATGATCGTCTTGCGGCTCCGGCGAAACTCCTCCATGCGTTCCATGCACTTCTTTTGAAAGCGCTCATCACCCACGGCCAGCACTTCGTCCAGAAGGAGGATCTCCGGCTCCCAGGCTGCGGCCACGGCAAAGCCCAACCTTGTCACCATGCCGGTTGAGTAGGTGCGCACCGGCGCCTCAATAAAATCCCACAACTCGGCAAAGTCAACGATGGCCTCAAGCCTCTGGTCGATATCGGGGCGGGAGTGCCCCAACAAGGTGGCGTTCAGGTAGACATTCTCGCGGCCCGTCAATTCCGGA